>NZ_AUIS01000028.1 GCF_000423825.1 Thermithiobacillus tepidarius DSM 3134 | reverse complement strand
TCGATGGCCATCCAGTGATGGTCGCTCATCTCGCGCATGAACGTTTTCTCGAAATCCGCGCCGTTCAGGGCATCCAGCTCGCGCAGCATCTGCTGGTCGGCGGGGGACATGCGCGGTGTGTAGTTGATGTTGTACCAGTCGCGCAGCCAGGCCTGCATCTGCTGGATCTCCTGGGTCTGGGTCTTGACCACGTTGCTGCACAGGGTGCGCAGCTCCGGATGGCTGGCGTTGCCGGGCTTGAGGCAGATCTCGCCCATCTCGATTGCCATGGCGTGGTGATCGATCATGCTCTGCATGTACAGCACTTCATAGCTGCGGGCGACCTCGGGCGGAACGTTGATGTGCGCGGCGGCGGGCCGGGCGGCCAGGGCGGCGAGCGCCAGCAGGGCCAGGAAGAGGAGGCGCTGCACGGTCAATGCGGACAGCGGTTGGGCGTGGTGACGTAGCATGGCTGACTCCTTGAGTATCCACGGGGAAACGCGCTGGTGCAGCAGCGGAAGGAGCAGCTTAGAGGACGCCACCGCCCCTGCCATGGGGCGAACTGCCTAGGCCATTCGGCGGCTGAGCGCGGCCGCTCCGCCGGTTTTCGGCGTTTTCCCGGACCCTGCTTTGGGTCATGATAGGAGACCAAGTGTGCTAGGCAGCCCGTAAAGGACCCTTCATGCCGCAAGAGCCGCAGCCTGTCTTCATCGCCCACGGCCTGACCAAGACCTACCGCACCGGCGAAGTCGAGGTGCATGCCTTGCGCGGCGTGGACCTGGAGATATATGAAAGCGAGTTCGTGGTGCTGCTGGGGCCGTCGGGCAGCGGCAAGTCCACGCTGCTCAACATCCTGGGCGGGCTGGACACCCCCACCAGCGGCGAGGCCTTCTGGCGCGACCACGACCTGAGCCGCGCCGACGAGGGCGAGCTGACCCGCTACCGGCGCGAGCACGTGGGCTTCGTGTTCCAGTTCTACAACCTGATTTCCAGCCTGACGGTGCGCGAGAACGTGGCGCTGGTGACGGAAATCTCCCCGCAGCCGATGGCGCCGGAGGAGGCGTTGCAGTTGGTCGGCCTGGCGCAGCGCCTGGATCACTTTCCTTCCCAGCTTTCCGGCGGCGAGCAGCAGCGCGTGGCCATCGCCCGCGCCATCGCCAAGCGGCCCGACGTGCTGCTCTGCGACGAGCCCACCGGCGCTCTCGACTACGAGACCGGCAAGGTGGTGCTGGAGGTGATCGCCCGCATCAACCAGGAACTCGGCACCACGGCGGTGGTGATCACCCACAACGCCGCCATCGCCGGCATGGCGGACCGGGTGCTGCACCTGGCCGACGGGCGCATCACCACAATCGAGACCAACACCCGCAAACTCACGCCCGCGGAGCTGAGCTGGTGAAGATGCTCGATCGCAAGCTGCTGCGCGATCTCTGGCTGATGAAGAGCCAGGTGCTGACCATCGCGCTCGTGGTGGCGGCCGGCATCGGCGCTTCCGTCGCCCAGTTGTCCACCTACGATTCGCTGCGCTGGCTGCGGGCGTCCTACTACGAGGCGGCGCGCTTCGCGGAAGTCTTCGCCGACGTGAAGCGCGCGCCCAAGGCAGTGGAGCGGCAGATCGCCGCCATCCCCGGCGTGGCGGAGCTGGAGAGCACGGTGGTCTTCGATGCCACCCTGGACGTGCCGGGCGTGGCCGAGCCGGTGATCGGGCGCATGATCGGCCTGACCGACGCCCGCCAGCCGCAGCTCAACCGGCTCACGCTGCGCCGCGGTCGCTTCATCGAGCCCGGCCAAAGCCGGGAGGCGCTCGTGTCCGAGGCCTTCGCCAAGGCGCGCGGGCTGCGGCCCGGCGACCGGCTGGCCGCCATCCTGAACGGCAAGCGGGAAGAGCTGCGCATCGTCGGCGTGGTGCTGTCGCCGGAATACATTTTTTCCGCGCGCGGCGGCGCCCTGTCCGACGACCGCAGCTTCGGCGTGTTCTGGATGGACCGCGAATACCTGGCGTCCGCCTTCGACATGGAGGGCGCCTTCAACCATGCGGTCATGCGCCTCGCGCCGGGCGCCAGCGAGGCGGCGGTGATCGCCGCCCTCGACCGGCTGCTGGAGCCCTACGGCGCGCTGGGCGCCCATGGGCGCGACGAGCAGCTCTCCGACAAGATCCTCAGCCAGGAAATCAGCCAGTTGCGCACCCTGGCCATGATCTTTCCGACGATTTTCCTGGGCGTGGCGGCCTTCCTGCTGAACGTGGTGCTCTCCCGACAGGTGGCGACCCAGCGCGAGCCGATTGCCGCGCTCAAGGCCATGGGCTACGGCAACCTGGCCATCGGGCTGCATTACCTCAAGATGGTGTTGGTCATCGTATTCCTGGGCATCGTCGCCGGCATCGCCATCGGCGCCTGGCTCGGCTACTACATGACCGGGATGTACACCGCGTTCTTCCACTTCCCGCGGCTGACCTACCGCGTTCAGCCCTGGATCCCGCTGCTGGCCTCCGGGATCAGTCTGGTGGCCGCCACGGCGGGCGCCCTCGACACCGTGCGCCGGGTGGCCTCCCTGGCGCCGGCGGAGGCCATGCGCCCGCCCGCGCCGGCGCGCTTCAAGCGCATGCTGCTGGAGCGCATCGGCCTCGGCGGCCTGCTCCCGCCGCGGGCGCGCATGGTGATCCGCACCTTGGAGCGCCGTCTCCTGCGCACCGTGCTGACCACCTTCGGGATCGCCAGCTCGGTGGCGATCATCGTGGCCGGCACCTTTTGGGGCGACGCCCTGGATTACCTGATCCGGGTGCAGTTCTATGACACGGAGCGGCAGGACGTGAGCGTGGTGTTCACCGATCCGGTGGCTGGCAGTGCCCGCTTCGACATCGAGCACCTGCCCGGCGTCCTGTATGCCGAGGCCGCGCGCAGCGTGCCGGTGCGCCTGCGCGCGGGGCACCGCAGCTATCGCACGGCGGTGCTGGGCCTGCCGCCGGACCGGGAGCTGCGGCGGCTGCTGAACGCCGACCTGCGCCCGGTGCCCCTGCCGGCCGAGGGCATTCTTCTCACCGATCGCCTGGCCGAGCGCCTGCGGGTCAAGGTCGGCGACCGCATCCAGGTGGAGGCGCTGGAGGGCAACCGGGCCAAGCGCGATGTCCCGGTGGTCGGCCTGGTCGATGAACTCCTCGGCATCTCGGGCTACATGGACATCCGCGCCCTGAACCGGCTCATGAACGAGGGCGACGCCATTTCCTCGGTGGGCGTGTCGCTGGACGAGGCGCAGGCGCAGTCGCTCTACGCCCGGCTTAAGGAGATGCCCAAGGTCGCCACCGTCGCCATCAAGGCCTCGCTGCTGCAGAGCTTTCAGGAGACCACCGCCCGCAACGTGCTCTTCTACACCACCATCGTCACGGTGTTCGCCGGCGCCATGACCATCGGCGTGGTCTACAACAGCGCCCGCATCTCCCTGGCGGAGCGGGCCTGGGAGCTGGCCAGCCTGCGCGTGCTGGGCTTCACTCGCCGGGAGGTGTCCGGCCTCCTGCTGGGCGAGCTTGCCGTCGAGCTCGCGCTGGCCATTCCCCTGGGCCTGTGGCTCGGTTATCTGCTGTCCGTTACCATTGTGGCGTTGACCCACACCGAGACCTTTTCCATCCCGGTGATCATCACGCCGAAAACCTACGCCTATGCCGCCCTGGTCACCGTGGTGGCGGGCATCGTGAGCGCGCTGATCGTGCGGCGCCGCGTGGACCAGCTGGACCTGGTGGCCGTCCTGAAAACGAGAGAATGAACATGGTCTGGATCAAGCGCGTGCTCGTCATCCTCGCCGCCGTGGCCGTGCTGGCGGCGGTGGTGATGGCCTTTCTGCCGCAGCCGGTGCCGGTGGACCTGGCGCCGGTGACGCGCGGCAGCTTCGAGCAGACGGTGGACGAAGACGGCAAGACCCGCGTGCGCGAGCGCTACGTGGTGGCCGCGCCCTTGGCGGGCCGCCTGCAGCGCATCGTGCTCGAGGCCGGCGACCCAGTGCGGGCGGGGCAGGTGCTGGCCACCATCGTGCCGAGCGCGCCGGCCCTGCTGGACGCGCGCACCGAGCAGGAGTTGCGGGCGCGCCTGGGGGCGGCGGAGGCGGCCCGCGCCCGGGCGGCGACCGCCGTGGCCAGCGCCCAGGCCGCCCTGAGCCAGTCGCGGGCCGACTACGCGCGCAGCCGCGAGCTGGCGGCGCAGAATTTCCTGCCGCGCTCCCAGGCCGAGCGCGACGCCCTGGCGGTCGAGCTCAACGCCCGGGAGCTGGAGGCGGCGCGCTTCCAGCTGCAGGTGGCGGCGCACGAGGTGGCGCAGGCCCGCGCCGCGCTGTCGCAGGCGCGGCAGGGTGCGATGCCCGGGGTGCGCTGGGACATCCGCGCGCCCGTCGCCGGGCGGGTGCTGAAAGTGCTGCACGAGAGCGAGGGCGACGTGCCCCTCGGCGAGCCGCTGCTGGAGCTGGGCGACCCCGCCGACCTGGAAGTGGTGGTGGACGTGCTCACCACCGACGCGCTGCAGATCAAGCCGGGCGACCCGGCGCGCATCGAGCGCTACGGCGGCGCGCCGCTGCAGGGCCGGGTGCGCCTGGTGGAGCCGTCCGCCTTCACCAAGATCTCGGCCCTCGGGGTGGAGGAGCAGCGGGTCAACGTGCTCATCGACATCGTATCCCCGCGCGCGCAGTGGCAGGCGCTGGGGGACAACTACCGGGTGGACGCGCGCATCGTCGTCTACCGCCGCGACGACGTGGTGAAGGTGCCGTCCAGCGCCCTGTTCCGCCGGGGCGAGCAGTGGGCCGTCTTCGTGGCGGCGGACGGCCGCGCGCAGGCGCGCCGGGTGCGGCTGGGCCGCCGCGGCGGACTGGAGGCCGAGGTGGTGCAGGGACTCGCGCCCGGCGAGCAGGTGATCGTCTATCCCAGCGACGCGGTGAAGGACGGCGTGCGGATCGCGGGGCGTGAGACGTGAGTCGCGATGCGAGCGGGCAGGGTCGCCGTATCGTTCCGGGCCGATGTCCGCCACGGTCTACATTTTGGTAGAAGCGAGCTGGCTCGCGATAACAGCGGCGGCCGGCACGACGGATCGCGGGCAAGCCCGCTCCTACGACGTCCGGCACGTACCGTCGGAGTGGGCTGGCTCGCGATAACGATGTCACCCGCTCGCCGCGAGATCGCGGGCCAGTCAGTGCCTGCCGCCGGCAGAGCGAAATCCAACGGATCGAGCTCCTGATTCGCGCACGGCGCCTCGTTTCCGCCGCTCCCCGACCAAGGCCCGATTAACACCTCTGGAGCGCGGGTGTTCCATATCCCATGTGCCGGCATTTCGCGCCGGCTGGTTCACTCGGGGAAATGATGGACGACGCCCGAACGCAAGCCATGCCCGCCACGGACTGCGCCTTTGCCCCCACCGCCGATCCCGCCTGGCTGCTCGTGGAAGAGGGCTTCACGCTGGCCCGGGAGCACGAGATCGAGTCCCTCTTTGCCGTGTCCAACGGCTATGTCGGCACGCGCGGCTCGCTGGCCGAAGGCAGCCCGCTCTCGGCGCCGGCCACCTTCGTCGCCGGCATCTTCGACTGCGACCCCGGCGATCCCGTGCCGGCGCTGGCGGTGGCGCCCGACTGGATGCAATTGCGCGGCAGCGTGGATGGCAGCGAGGTGAAGCTCGACCAGAGCACGACCCTGGCGCATCGCCGCATCCTCGACCTCAAGCAGGGCATCTTCTGGCGCGAGTGGCTGTTCCAGGATCCGAGCGGGCGCATCAGCCGCCTGCACGGCCTGCGCTTCGCCTCCCTGGCCGACCGCCACGTCCTGGTGCAATCCATGCTGTTCACGCCCGTCAATCACAGCGGCCGCGTGCACCTGGAGATCGGCCTCGATCCCCCCGCCGACGAGCCCGGCCGGGTGGAGCTGATGCCCGCGGCCCCCGCCGGCGGGGCTGCGGCCGGCCCGGCGCAACAGCTGGTGCTGCGCACCCGCCGCGGGACGGCAGTGATCTTCGCCGCCGTCAACCGGCTGCGCGTCTGCGGCAGCGCGGCGGCGGCGCCGCTGCAGCGCGCCCGCCACGAGAGCGGGGAGACCTGGACGCTGGACGTGGAAATGGGCCGGACCTACCGCTTCGACCGGGTGGTGGTGGTGTACACCTCGCGCGACGTGCCGCAGCCGGAGCAAGCGGCCACGCAGCATCTGGAGCGGCTGCGATCCGTCGATACGGATGCCCTCATTGCGGCTCACGTGCATGCCTGGGCGGCCCGCTGGCAGCACGCCGAGGTGGCCGTGGCGGGCGACGACGCGGCCCAGCGGGCGCTGCGCTTCGCCTGCTATCACTTGATCGCCGCCGCCAACGCCGAGGACGAGCGCGTCTCCATCGGCGCCCGCGCCCTCACCGGGGCGTCCTACAAGGGGCACGTGTTCTGGGACACCGAGATCTTCATGCTGCCCTTCTACGTCTTTACCGATCCACCCACCGCCCGTGCCCTGCTCATGTACCGCTATCACACCCTGCCCGCCGCCCGCGCCAAGGCCCAGCGCCTGGGCTATCGCGGGGCGCTCTACGCCTGGGAATCGGCGGACACGGGCGAGGAGGTGACGCCGCTCTACGCCATCGCCCCGGACGGCCAGGTGCTGCAGGTGCTATCCGGCCAGCAGGAGCAGCATATCAGCGCCGACATCGCCTACGCGGTCTGGCAGTACTGGCAGGCCACCCACGACGCGGACTTCCTGCTGCACGCCGGCGCCGAGATCATCTTCGAAACGGCGCGCTTCTGGGCCAGCCGGGTCGAGCCGGGCGCGGATGGCCGCGACCACATCCGCCGAATCATGGGCCCGGACGAGTATCACGAGGGCGTGGACGACAACGCCTACACCAACACCATGGCCCAGTGGAATCTCGAATGCGCCCTGGAGCTGGCCGCACTGCTCGAAAAATGCTGGCCGGCGCAATGGGCGGGGCTGGCCGGCCGCCTCGGATTGGACGAGGCGGAGCTGCGCCAGTGGCGGGACACCGCCCGGCGCCTCTACACCGGCGTCGATCCGCAGACCGGCTTGATCGAGCAGTTCCGCGGCTACTATCAACTGGAGGACATCGACCTCTCGGCCTGCGAACGCGGGCTGGCCATGGACGTGCTCCTGGGCCAGGCGCGCGTCCAGCAGTCCCGCATCGTCAAGCAGGCGGACGTGCTCATGCTCGTCCATCTGCTGTGGGAGCGCATCCCGCCGGCGGCGCGGGTCGCCAACTTCCGCTTCTACGAGCCGCGCACCGCCCACGGCAGCTCGCTCAGTCCGGCGATCCACGCCCTGCTGGCCGCGCGCCTGGGGGATACGGAGCTGGCGCTCAGCTATTTCCGCCAGGCGGCCGAGATCGACCTGTCCAACAAGATGGGCAACGCGGCGGGCGGCGTGCATGCGGCGGCGCTGGGCGGACTGTGGCAGGCCGCCGTGTTCGGCTTCGCCGGCATGGATCTGCGCCCGGATGGACTGGCCTTTGCCCCCCACCTGCCCGCCGGCTGGCAGGCCTTGAGCTTTGCGGTGCAGTGGCGCGGCCGCCGCTTGCGGGTGCGCATCGAGCCGGCGCTGGTCGAGCTCGGGGCCGAGGGGCCGGCGCCGCTCATGGTCGCCGTCGCCGACGCCGCGCCGGTGAAACTCGCGCCCGGGCAACGGCGGCGCTGGCAGCGCGTCGCCCGGGACAGCTGGAAGGAGGTACCGCATGAATGACGGCCATGTGGAGCCGGCCTCAACCGTGCTCCTGCCCCTGGACGGCACGCGCCAATCCCTGGCGGCCCTGCCCGTCGCCCGCAGAATGGCCGAGCTGGCCGGCGCCACGCTGCACATCGTGCATGCCGCCGAAAGTACCCTGGCGCCGGACGAGCTGCGCGAACGCCTCGTCCTGGATGCCGACACGCTGGCCGGCGCCGTCCTGGACGCGGTCACGGGCGCGCCGGCCGCCGGCATCGTGCGCCTGGCGGCCGAGCGGCACAGCCTACTCATCGTCATGGCCATGCACGAAGGCCGGCCCGACGCCGACAGCGGCCTGGGCTCGGTGGCCGAAGGGGTCCTGCGCACGGCGCCGTGTCCCGTGCTGCTGGTGCCCCCGGAGCGCCTGCCGGCGGCGTGGCGGCTGGAGCAGGTCCTCCTGCCCCAGGACGGCACGCCCGGCACCGCCACCGCCATTGGCCCGACCATCCACCTGGCGCACCGCGCCGGCGCGGAGCTCCTGGTGCTGCACGTGGCGGGTCCGGCGATGGCGGCGTCCGAGGAAGCCGGGGCGCTGACCGTGCCCCGCTACATGGACCAGCCGCAGCATGAATGGCCCGCCTGGAGCCGGGAGTTTCTCGATCGCGTGCGCGGCATGTGCCACTTCCCGGCGGAGCTGGATTTGAAGCTCTTCCTGGCCAAGGGCGAGCCGGGCGCCGAGATTCTGCGCCTGGCCGCGGAGCGCGATGCCGATCTGATCGTCCTGCCCTGGCACGGCAGCCTGGCGCCGGATCGGGCGCTCATCCTCAAGGCGGTGATCCGGGATGCCCCATGCCCGGTGCTGGTGCTGCCGTTCAAGGTGGCGGCGGACTCGGGCTAAGGTAGCAAGGCCCACGGCCAGGCTCGCGGCGGTGCTATGCTGATAGAAAGACGCCGGGAAGCTGGGCACTTGTCTTGGCAGCCCGGCATGCACCCGGACGCAGGAAGCGCTTCCAGGCAACGATACAATTCTCCTCCAGAGACAAAGGAGGTCGTGCGTGGTAGACGAGCCAGCAGCACCCCAGGTTCGCATCTTCGTCCTGGCCAATCCGGGCATCTACGTGGATGGCCTCGTGCAGATCCTGTCCCAGCAGCGCGACATCGCGGTGGTTGCCTGCGTGGCGCCCGGGGCGTTGTGCCTGGAGCAGTTTCGCGCGATGCGGCCCGATGTGCTGCTGGTGCACACCGGCGCCCTCCAGTACCCCCTGAGCGACTTCCTGGCGCGCTTCCGGGCGGCCGCCGGGAAGCTGCCCGTCCTGGTGTTCGGGCACGGCCTCGACGATGAGCTCATCTACAATCTCATTCGCGCCGGCGCGCAAGGCTACATCCATGAGAACATGACCAGCGAGCAGGTGCTCGAAGCCGTCAAGGAGGTCCGCCACGGCGGACTCTGGATCGAAAAGCGCGTGCTCGAAAAACTCGTCTATTCGGCCCTGGAAGTGGAAAGGCTGATCGAGGACAGCGTCAAGGACCGCATTCAGGAGCTGCAGAAGCTGCTGACCAAGCGGGAGGCCGAGCTGCTGCGGCTCGTGCTGGAAGGGCTGTCCACCAAGGAGATCGCGGACAAGATGTGCCTGTCCGAGCCCACGGTCAAGCTGCATCTGGGCAACATCTTCAAGAAATTCGACGTCACCAACCGCTCCCAGCTGATCCTGATGACCTTCGCCAGGGTCTGTCCGGTCAACAACATGATCCGCCTGTTCCGCATCGCCCTGGACAAGCGCCGCTTGGCGAAAGGCGAGCCCCCGGTCATCAAGGATCCGCTGGTGAGCTGAGCCGGGCGGCTCAGTAGGTCAGGCGCGCGATCCAGGCCGGCACCCGGACGCTGGCCGCGATCGCGCGCATGACCTGCTCGTCGTCGCTGCACACGCAATCGTACTGCGGGGTATAGGGCTTGACGTCGATCACCGGCGTGCCGTCGACGGCATCCAGCCCGCGCACCCGGATGTGGTTGTCCCGCACCTCCAGCAGGCGCACCGTCGTGCAGCCGATCGGATTGGGCCGGTGGGGACAGCGGCAGGCGAAGATCCCCACCTCGGGCACCTGCCGGGCCTTGCCCTGCGGCACGTGCCGCAGCTTGGTCATGCACACCTGATGCATCCAGAAGAGCACGATGGCGTGCGAGAAATCCCGCAGCTCGATCAGTGCTTCGCCGTACTCCGGCTTGAGCACGATCTCGGAGTCCACCGCCTGCCAGCTGATGTACTCGGGCTCCTTGATGTCGCTGCGCACCACGCCGATCGGATTCTGGGTGATGGGTGCCAGTGCCTCTGCGTAGCCGTCGATCTGCTCCGCCGCGAAACCGTCATGGGCTGTATCCACTTTGCACCTCCTTGGCCAACTTATGTGTGTTCGTATCGGCAGCTTCACTTCCAGTCTAGTGCCGCCGCCAGCCGCCGCAATATGCCGGCCGTTTAGTTTTGCGCCTCCGGGGAAAGCAAAATTTTTATACGGGCGTGCAGGTTGTCCTTAGACGCGCGACTGGCGCCCGCAGGCGGGATTGGATGTCGGGAGTGGCCCGACGGCCGGTCGTTTTGCCGCTCCCTTTGGTCGCTTTCGCTGCGCTCACGAAACTTCGCTGCGCTCGTTTTGCCGCGCCCGGGGTTCGTTCGCGGCGGCAGCGGCACGGCGCAAGCCATCCGCCTGTCGCCTCCGAGCGTAGGAGCGGGCTTGCCCGCGATTTTTTGCATGTCGGCACAAGGGATCGCGAGCAAGCTCGCTCCTACACGTCCTCACCGGCACCCGCTCAGGCTCAGGCGCCCCTTCTCCGCTGCCGGCGCCCGCAGGGTGAGGGTCAGCGCGATCCAGGGCCCCACTGCGGCTGAACAAGATCGTAGGAGCGGGTTTGTCCGCAATTCCCCGGCCGGTCGCCACCGAATCGCGAGCAAGATCGCTCCTACAGCCGCGGGCGGCAGCGCGAACCAGCCCGCTGCAGGGACCTGCCACGGCGCATCCCCTTATCCGGCCCGCGCCCGGCGGGAGCGGGTCTGTGGGCGTGGGCACCGGTTTGCACCAAAGCGCCGAGGGATCGGGTGGATTGAGACGGGTAGGTTGGGCTGAGTGCAACGAAGCCCAACAGATGTCGGGTGTTGCCGCTTTCCCCTTCCGCCGCCGGGGCGCGGCCGCTCCAGTTGCCAAACCGGCGAGGGGCAGCGCGAGCTGGCTCGCGATAGCGGTGCCGGCGCGAGAGGCGCCTGGCGGACCGAGCCGCGTCGACGGCCGCGTGCCGCTTTGGGGGATTGGGGGTGGGGCCGGCGGTGGGCGGCGTCAGTTTGGCATTTCCGGGCCGCGCGTCGTCCAGAGGGGCAGGAGCGGGCTGGCCCGCTCCTGTGGTGGGCATCGCATGCGCTTTGCGGCGGAAGCCGTGTTCCTGGTTCCGCCGCGCGAGCCCTCAATGCTTGAAGTGCCGCACGCCGGTGAACACCATGGCGATGCCATGCTCGTTGGCCGCCTGGATCACTTCCTCGTCGCGGATCGAGCCGCCGGGCTGGATGATGGCGCGGACGCCGGCCCGGGCGGCGGCGTCGATGCCGTCGCGGAAGGGGAAGAAGGCGTCGGAGGCCAGGGCGCAGCCGGTGAGGTCGTGGCCGGCGTCCTGGGCCTTGAGGGCGCCGAAGCGGGCGGCGTCCACGCGGCTCATCTGGCCGGCGCCGATGCCCAGGGTCTGGCCGGCGCGGGCGTAGACGATGGCGTTAGAGCGCACGTGCTTGACCACCGCCCAGGCAAAGCGCAGGTCGGCCAGCTCTTCGGCGGTGGGCGCGCGCTCGGTGACCACGCCGAGGTCGTCGTCGCGCAGGCGGCGCAGGTCGGCATCCTGGACCAGCAGGCCGCCGCGCACGCGCTTGTAGTCCCAGGCGCTGTCCGCCGGCCGGCCCAATGCGCCGGTGGCCAGCACGCGCACGTTTTTCTTGCCGCTCAGCACCGTCGCCGCCTCAGGCGTGACCTCGGGGGCGATGACCGCTTCCATGAACTGCCGCAAGAGGGCCTGCGCCGTGGCTTCATCCAGGGGGCGGTTGAAGGCGATGATGCCGCCGAAGGCGGACAGCGGGTCGCAGGCGAAGGCACGCTCGTAGGCATCCGCCAGGCTGGCCGCGCTGGCGGCGCCGCAGGGGTTGGCGTGCTTGATGATGGCGCAGGCCGGTTCCTGGAATTCCTGCACCAGCGCCAGGGCGGCATCCAGGTCGGCCACGTTGTTGAAGGACAGCTCCTTGCCCTGGAGCTGGCGGGCACCGGCAATGCCGGAATCGGCGGCGCCCGGGTCGCAGTAGAAGGCGGCGCGCTGGTGGGGGTTTTCGCCGTAGCGCATAGCCTGCACCCGCTCGAACTGCAGGTTCAGGGTATGCGGGAAGGGGTCGCGCCCGCCGTCGGCGCGGACGCTGCCGAGATAGTTGGCGATGGCGCCGTCATAGCGGGCAGTGTGCTCAAAGACCTTGCGCGCCAGCTCGAAGCGCAGTTCCGCGCCGACGGCGCCGCCGGTCCGCTCCATCTCGTGCAGGACGCGCTCGTAGTCCGCCGCGTCCACCACCACGGTGACGGCCTGGTGGTTCTTGGCCGCCGCCCGCAGCATGGTGGGGCCGCCGATGTCGATCTGTTCGATGGCGTCTTCCAGGCGGCAGTCGGGCCGCGCCACGGTGGCTTCGAAAGGATAGAGGTTGACCGCCAGCAGGTCGATGGGCGGAATGCCGTGCTCGGCCATCTGCGCCACGTGCTCGGGCAGGTCGCGCCGGCCGAGCAGGCCGCCGTGGATCTTGGGATGCAAGGTCTTCAGGCGGCCGTCCAGCATTTCGGGAAAGCCGGTGTAGTCGGCCACTTCGATGACGGGAATGCCCGCTTCCGCCAGCAGCTTGGCGGTGCCCCCGGTACTGAGAATCTCGATGCCAAAGCGATGCAGCGCCTGCGCAAAAGCGACGACGCCGGTCTTGTCCGAGACGCTGATCAGCGCCCGTTTGATCGTGCCCATGGTGCTCCCTTCCAATCGGCCAACCGCGCCGCGATTCGCGCGGAAAAAAGCACAATTTTAGTGCGCCCGGGCGCGTTAAACAAGAATGGTCGGCAGAGGGGGCGTCGCTGCGGCTGCTGGCCGGTCAGTCGGCGTCGTCGGATGCCAGGCGTTCGTCCAGGCCGAGGGTTTGCAGCTTCTTGCGCAGGGTATTGCGGTTGATGCCCAGCCACTGGGCGGCGAGGCTGCGGTGGCCTTGGCAGCGCTGCAGGACCTCCAGCAGCAGGGGGCGCTCCACTTCCTCCAGGACCAGGGCATAGAGGTTGTGGGGCGTGGAGTCGCCGAGATCGGCCAGATAGCGGTTGATGGCCTGGCTGACGCACTCGGCCAGGCAGAGATCGTTGTTTTTCCCCTCGTCCGTGGACAGGTCGATAATGTTCAGCATGTTCACTGCCTCTGTGGTGGTCGTGCGGGATGCCGCACGCATTCGGCGCCGCAGGCGTGGCGTCCCGTAGCAAAAGAATAGTCGAATTGCCGGAAAAGCAAGGCCGGCCAAGGCGTCATCCTAGTATAATCGCTGCTTTGCCGCGCTCCAGCCCGGCGTGCAGTCTCAGTTCGGCAGCAGCAGCACCTGATAACCGGAGCTCCGGCTGCCCGGCGGCAGCTCCAGGCGGAACGGCACCGCCGCGCGCGGGGCGAGGCCGGCGCGGGCGTGCTGCGGCGCGGCCAGGTAGCGCTCCGGCGTGAAGGCGTAATGGCGCAGCAGTTCCCCCTGGGCGCCGGTCAGGAGCAGGCGCAGGCGGGGCATGGCCTGCACGAATTCCGCCTGGTTGTAGAGTTGGCCGTGCACCGCCAAGCCATGGGGCGTTTCCACCCACTGGGTTTTGCGGATGCTGATCCGGTTCAGATCCTGCGGCCAGGGAATGCGCAGGGACAGGGCATCCGCGGCGCCGACGAGCACGGGCTGAACCCCGGGCACGGCGGCCAGGTAGCCGCGCGTCCACCACAGCAGCTGCAGCAGCAGGCCCAGGGCCAGCAGCCAGGCCAGGCTCAGGAGCAGCAGGTAGCGGGGCCGCCGCGCCGGCCGGGCGGCGACCGCCGGGCGGGCCGGCACCGCCTCGAAGACGAGTTCGCAGTGGCCGCACTGGACCCGTCCCAGGTGGGCCCTCAACTGGTTGGCCGGAGCGGCGAAGATGGTATCACAACGAGGGCAGGCGATCTCCATGGGCGAACACTCGGGCTATGATGATCGACGGATGCCGTCCAGCCGGATCCATTCCTCCTGCTGGATGGGTGGATGCAGCGCAAAGTGCGGAGCGTAAGGTTCGGCCACCCAGTCGGCCTGCTCGGCAAGGATGCCGGACAGGGCCAGAGCGCCGCCGGGGCGGCAGTGGGCGGCCAGGACCGGCGCCAGCTCCCGCAGCGGGCCCGCGAGGATGTTGGCCACCACCAGGTCCGCCTGTAGCGCGCCGTGGGCGGCGGCGAAGTCCTCGGGGGAACCCAGCCACAGGCGCTCGGCCACGCCGTTCAGCAGGGCGTTCTCCCGCGCCACCGCCAGGGCGGTCGGGTCCGTGTCCACGCCGTAGGCTTGCCGGGCGCCCAGGAGCAGGGCGGCGATGGCCAGGATGCCCGAGCCGCAGCCATAGTCGAGCAGCGTCTCGCCGCCGCGCACCTGCGCGTCCAGCCAGCTCAGGCACAGGGCCGTGGTGGGATGGGCGCCGGTGCCGAAGGCTTGGCCGGGGTCCAGGCGCAGGAGCACGGCGGCCGCGTCCGGCGCCGTGGCCCAGGTGGGCGCCACCCAGAGGCGCGGGCCGAAGGCTTGGGCCTGGAACTGCGCCTGGGTCGCGGCCACCCAGTCCTGTTCCTGGATCTGCTCGAAGCGCGGCGTGCCGGAAAACTGCGGCACGATCTCGCGCAGGCAGGCCAGCACCGCGCCGGCATCCGTCTCCGCCGGGTCGAAGAGAGCCTTGAAGATGCCCTGGGACCAGGTCTGGCCCTCCTCGAAGACCGGCTCGTCGCCGGCGTCCTCCAGGGTGACCGACAGGGCGCCGCAGGCGAAGAGCGCCTCCTCCAGCGCCTCCTGTTCCCGCTGCGGGGCGTCCAGGCGCAGTTGCAGCCATTCGCGCGGCGCGTCCGGAGTGTTCGTCACTGGCTGAGCAATCCTTCCAGATAGTGGATGTTGACGCCGCCCTGGATGTAGGTGGCCTCGTGCAGGATGCGCCGGTGCAGCGGAATGGTGGTCTTGATGCCGTCCACCACGAACTCGGTCAGGGCGCTGCGCATGCGCGCCAGCGCCTCGTCGCGGTCCTTGCCGTGGGCGATGAGCTTGCCGATCATGGAGTCGTAATAGGGCGGCACCGTGTAGCCGGCATAGATGTGGGAGTCCACGCGGATGCCGGGGCCGCCGGGGACGTGATAGCCGGTGATGCGCCCCGGCGAGGGCACGAAGCGTTCCGGGTCCTCGGCGTTGATGCGGCATTCGATGGCGTGGCCCTGGAAGCGCACGTCCTCCTGGCGCACGGACAAGGGCAGGCCGGCGGCGATGCGGATCTGCTCCTTGACGATGTCGATGCCGGTGATCAGTTCGGTCACGGGATGCTCCACCTGGACGCGGGTGTTCATTTCAATGAAATAGAACTTGCCGTCGCGGGTGTCCATGAGGAACTCGAAAGTGCCGGCGCCGCGATAGTGGATGCGCTTGCACGCCTTCACCACCACCTCGCCCATCTGCTTGCGCACCTTCTCGCTGATGCCGGGGGCGGGGGCCTCCTCGATGACCTTCTGGTGGCGGCGCTGCACGGAGCAGTCGCGCTCGCCCAGGTGGATGACGTTGCCGTGCGCGTCGGCCAGCACCTGAAATTCGATGTGGCGCGGCGTCTCCAGGAACTTCTCCATGTAGACCATGCTGTTGCCGAAGGCCTTGGCGGCCTCGGCGCGGGTCAGGTTCACAGAGCTGAGCAGGTTCGCCTCGGTGTGCACCACGCGCATGCCGCGCCCGCCGCCGCCGCCGGCCGCCTTGATGATGACCGGGTAGCCGATCTCGCGGGCCAGGCGGCGGATTTCGTCCTCGTCCTCGGGCAGGGCGCCGTCCGAGCCGGGCACGCAGGGCACGCCGGCGGCCTTCATGGCCGCCTTGGCCGCCACCTTGTCGCCCATCAGGCGGATGGTCTCCGGTCGCGGGCCGATGAAGACGAAGCCGCTCTTTTCCACGCGCTCGGCGAAGTCGGCGTTCTCCGACAGGAAGCCGTAGCCCGGGTGGATGGCTTCGGCATCGGTGACCTCGGCGGCGCTGATGACCGCCGGGATGTTGAGGTAGCTCTGGTCCGAGGGGCCGGGACCGATGCAGACGGATTCGTTGGCCAGCTTGACGTGGGTGAGATCCCGGTCGGGCTCGGAGTGGACGGCGACGGTCTTGATGCCCAGCTCGCGGCAGGCACGCTGGATGCGCAGGGCGATCTCGCCCCGGTTGGCGATGACGATCTTGTCAAACATGATTCAAACGTTCGTGTCGATGATAAAGAGCGGCTCGCCGTATTCCACCGGCTGGCCGTTTTCCACCAGGATCTTCACCACGCGCCCGCTCACGTCCGCCTCGATCTCGTTCAGGAGCTTCATGGCCTCGATGATGCATAGGGTCTGGCCCGCCTTGACCATGTCGCCCTCCTGCACGAAGGGCGCGGCATCGGGCGTCGGCGCGCGGTAGAAGGTGCCGACCATGGGGGACTTCAGCGCGTGGCCGGCCGGTTCCGCGCTGGTCGGCGCCGGGGCGGCACCCGCCGCTCCGGCGGCGGGCGTTGCGGCCGGCGCGGCGCTGGGGATGGCGGTGTAGACGGTGGCGGCCGGCGCCTGCATGAGAGCGGGCGCACCGCGGTTGATGCGGATGCTTTGCTCGCCCTCGGTGACTTCGATTTCGGTCACGTCCGAGGATTGCAGGATCTCGATCAGGCGTTGAATTTTGCGAAGGTCCATGGGGTTTCTCTGGTTAGGGTTGAGTATCTGTTTGTCGGGCCTGTAAAAAGTGCCGGGCGGCATCGAGCGCCAGACAGTAGCCGTGGGCGCCGAAACCGCTGATGACGCCGAGGGCCAGATCGGAGAAATAGGAATGCCGGCGGAAGGGTTCCCGCGCGTGCACGTTGGACAGGTGGATCTCGATGAAGGGGATGGCCACCGCCGCCAGCGCGTCGCGCAGGGCGACGCTGGTGTGGGTGAAGGCGGCGGGATTGATGATGATGCAATCGGTCTGGCCGCGGGCGGCATGGATGCGCTCGATCAGCGCGTGCTCGGCGTTGCTCTGGAAGGATGCCAGGCGCAGGCCCCAGCGCTGCGCCTGCGCCGCCAGCATGGCATCGATCTCGGCCAGGCTCTGCCGGCCGTAATGGCCGGGCTCGCGAACGCCCAGCAGATTGAGATTGGGCCCGTGCAGCACCAGGATGCGTCCTGCGCCCGCCGGCGGATTGTGCGCCTGTCCCGTCACCAAAAATCTCCCCCTCGAGTCCGGAACCATCCACAAAAACAGGCCGGTTCGGCGTCGCCGCGGACCCGGGGCCCGGCGACGAACCAAACAAGCGCATATATAGAAAGCTCCTTTTGGAATTTTCGCCAAGTCTGCCGCAAAGGGGACGCAAGGTCCAGCCCTGGCCGGCCGCGGCGAACGTTCGCCAATCTGTATTAGTCGCCTTTACTGGTAGCGCAAGGCCTCGATGGGCCGCAGGCGCGCCGCCTTGCGCGCCGGATAGAAGCCGAAGAAGATGCCGATGCCGGCCGCCACCAGAAAAGCCAGGGCCACGGCGCTCAGGGTCACCACCACGGTGAGGTCGGCCGCCCGGCTGACCAGCCAGGCGCCGCCGACGCCCAGCAGGATGCCGATGATGCTGCCGATGATGGAAATGGCCATGGCTTCCAGCAGGAACTGCAGCAGGATGTCGCGCTGGCGCGCGCCGATGGCCATGCGGATGCCGATCTCGCGGGTGCGCTCGGTGACGGAGACCAGCATGATGTTCATGATACCGATGCCGCCCACCAGCAGGGAGATGGAGGCGATGGCGCCGAGCATCAGCGACATGACGCGGGCGGTGCTGGCGGCCGCCTCGGCCATGGCGGTGAGATTGCGCACCGTGAAGTCGTCTTCCTGATTGGGGTTGAGGCGGTGGCGCTGGCGCAGCAACTGGGTGATGTCCTGCTCCGCCTGGTCCATGAGCGCGGCCGAGGCGGCCTGCACCATCATGAAGCGCACGCTGCCGGGGAACTGGTTGCCGAAGAGCTTGCGTTGCGCGGTGGTGACCGGCACCAGGGCGGTGTCGTCCTGGTCGCGGCCGTCCAGGCTCTGCCCCTTGGGCGCCAGCACGCCGACCACCAGGTAAGGGCTGTTGCGGATGCGCACGGTCTTGCCCACCGGGTCCTCGTTGCCGAAGAGGTTGCCCACCACCGTCTGGCCGAGCAGCACCACGCGATTGGCGGTGCGCACGTCGTTGGCCGTGAAGGGCTGGCCGGCGCTCACCGCCCAGTCGCGCACGCGCAGGTAGTCGGGGGTGGTGCCGTTGACCACCGTGCTCCAGTTGTTGGGGCCGTAGACGAACTGGGCGTTGCCGGGCGCCACCGGCGCCACGGCCCCGATCGAGGGCAGTTCGCCGATGGCTTCCGCGTCGCCCAGGGTCAGGGTGGGGACGGTGCCCGCGCCGAAGCGCAGGCCGCCGGAGGTGGAGGCACCCGACAGCACGATGAAGAGATTGCTGCCCATGGAGGCGATGGAGCGGTTGACGGTGTACTGGGCGCCCTGGCCGATGGCCAGCATGAGCACCACCGCGCCGACGCCGATGATCATGCCGAGCATGGTCAGGGCGGTGCGCAGGCGGTTGGCGCCGAGGGCGCGCCAGGCCTCGCCGATCATGGCCGGCGCGATCACCGGGCCGCCTCCGCCAGCACCTGCTCCACCGCGCCGTCATGGGTGACGCGCCCGTCCACGAAGTGGACCAGGCGCTTGGCGTAGCGGGCGATGTCCGTTTCATGGGTGACCAGCACGACGGTGATCTCGCCGCCGGCGTTGAGCTGGGTGAAGAGCCCCATGATCTCCTGGCTGGTGCGGGTATCCAGGTTGCCGGTCGGCTCGTCGGCCAGCAGCAGGCGCGGCTGGTTGGCCAAGGCGCGGGCGATGGCCACGCGCTGCTGCTGGCCGCCGGAGAGCTGGTTGGGCAGGTGGCCGGGGAAGCGTCCGAGCCCCACCTGCTCCAGCAGCGCCCGCGCCCGCTCCCGGCGCGCCGCCCGGTCCAGGCCGCTGTAGAGCAGGGGCAGGGCGACGTTGTCCAGGGCGCTGATGCGGGGCAGCAGGTTGAAGCCTTGGAAGACGAAGCCGATCAGCCGGTTGCGCAGGGCGGCCAGGCGGTCGGGACCGAGGGCGGCGGTATCGCGGCCGTCCAGCCAGTAGTGGCCGCTGCTGGGCACGTCCAGGCAGCCCAGGATGTTCATGAAGGTGGATTTGCCCGAGCCGGATGGGCCCATGATGGCCACGAACTCGCCGGCGCCCACCTCCAGGCTGACGTCCTTGAGCACCGGCACGGTGAGGCCAGGACCGGTTTCGTAGTCTTTGTAGAGGTGCTGCACGCGGATGAGTTCGGCCGCCATCAGAAGCCGACCCGGAAGCGGCTGCCCTGATTCCTTTCCTGTTTTTTGGCGCTCAGGTCCGCGACCACCAGGCGGTCGCCGGGCCGCAGCGCGCCGGCCAGCACCTCGGTATGGCGGTTGTCGGTGATGCCGGTGCGGATGCTCACCGGCGTCAGCCGCTCGCCTTCCAGGCGGTAGACCGTGGTGCCGCCTGTCCGGCGAGCTTCGGCCGGGCGGCGCTCGCCCTCGTCGTCCGCGGCGGCCGGCCGGAAGCGCAGGGCGGCGTTGGGCACGCGCAGGACATTGCGGTGCTGCTCGACGACGATGGTGACGAAGGCGGTCATGCCCGGCAGGAGGATCTCCTCCGGGTTGTCCACCCCGATCACCACGTTGTAGGTCACCACGTTCTGCTGGATGGTCGGATTCAGGCGGATCTGCCGCACCACGCCCTGGAACTGGCGGTTGGGGAAGGCGTCCACGGTGAAGCGCGCCGGCTGGCCCACGCGCACGCTGCCGATGTCCGCTTCCGCCACGCTGGTGTCGATCTGCATGCGGCGCAGGTCCTGGGCGATCTTGAAGAGGGTGGGGGTCTGGAAGCTGGCGGCCACCGTCTGCCCCACGTCCACGTCCCGCGACACCACCACGCCCGACACCGGCGAACGGATCACCGTGTAGCCGAGATTGGTGCGGTCGCGTGCCATCTGGGCCCGGGCCGAGGCCACCTGGCCGCGGGCCGTCTCCAGCGCCTGGCGCGCCTGGTCCAGTTCGGCACGCGCGATGTAATCCTTGGCGTACAGGGCACGGGCGCGCTGCTCGTTGGCCTCGGCCAGGCGCAGGCTGGCTTCGGCGTTGGCCAGCGCCGCCCGGCTCTGGGCGAGCTGGGCTTCGATCAGCGAGGGATCCAGTTCGGCCAGCACCTCGCCCTGGCGCACCCGCTCGTTGAAGTCGGCGTAGATGCGCCGCACCGTGCCCGAGACCTGGGTGCCGACGCTGACCAGCACCACCGGGTTCAGGGTGCCGTTGGCGGAGACGGTCTGGGTGATGTCGCCGCGCTCCACCGGCGCGGTGCGGTAGCGCGCCGCCGCCGGCTCGATCTGCTGCTGGCGCCAGTAGTAGTAGCCGCCCGCGGCCAGCGCCAGCAGCAGCGTCCAGGTCAGCAGCTTGCGCCAGTTCAGATGAAATCGCGCCATTCAGACTCCCCGTTCATGGTGTGGCCGCCGCCTGCGGCGGGACGGCGCTGTCCCGGTCCAGTTGCCCCACGGCCTGGCTCAAGGCCGCCCGGGCGATCTGCCAGTTGTACTGGGCCTGCACGCGCTGCAGGCGGGCATTGGCCAGGCTGGCCTGGGCATTGAGCAGCTCCAGGATGTTGCCGGCGCCGGCCTTGTAGCGGCCGAGGGCCAGTTGCTCGGACTGGATGGCGCTGGCCAGCAGGTCCTCGGTGCTGGCCCAGGTGTCCCGGCTGGTGTTCAGGTTCTGGTAGGCGCGCCAGACATCGAGGGCGACCTGGTCCGCCAGCCGGTCCCGGCCGGCCGCCTGGGCGTCCAGCTGTGCTCTGGCGGTGCGCACCCGGTAGGTGGTGGCGAAACCGGTGAAGAGGGGAAAATTGAGGGTCAGGCCGGTGGACCAGTTGCGCGTGTCGTTCAGCACGCTGGAGTAATTGTAGCCGTAATTGGCGAAGAGCGAGATGCTCGGCTTGCCGCTCGACCGCGCCGCCTGGATGTTGGCTTCGGCGGCGCGGACCTGGGCCTCGGCGGCGGCGAGGTCGGGGCGCGCCCGCTTGGCCGCTTCGATCAGGCGGCGCACGTTGTCGTCCGGTCCCGCGCCCGGCGCCTGCCAGACCGGCGGGACGACGCGCAGGGGCCGGTCCGCGTCCAGGCCGAGCAGATTGGCGAGCACTCCTTGGGCGACGCGGGCATCGCCTTCGGCTTTCTGGCGGTTGAGGCGCGCCTGGGAGTAGGCGGTCTGCGCCTGCAGCTTGTCCGCCAGGGTGGCGGCGCCGACCTGATGGCGGAAGGTCGCCGCGTTCAGGCTCTCCAGGCTGGCGCGCTCGGACTCGCGGGCGGCGTCCACGGCGGCCTGGGTGGCGAAGAGCTGATAGTAGGCCTGCACCGTGGAAAAGAGCACGTTCTGCAGGGTGGCGTTCTGGGTCCAGTTGGCCGCGATCAGGCTCTGGCGCGCGGCCTCGACGGTGGCGTCGCGGCTGCCGAAGTCGAAGAGCAGATAGTTCAGGGACAGGAGCGGCCGGAACTGGGTCTGCGGCGGAATCTGAAAGCCGCCGCTGGACGAGGTCTGGGTGCGGGCGAGGGTGGCGGAGAGGGTGGCGCTGGGCAGATAGCCGGCCTGCGCCTCGCCCAGCTGCGCGGCCCGGACGCGGGCATTGGCCCAGGCTTCCCGCGTCTGCGGATTGTGGCACAGGGCGAGATCGACCACCTCGGCCAGGTGCCAGGGCCGCTCCGCGGGGAGCGACACGGGGCAGGGGCCGCCCGGGGCGCCGCCCCAGGCCTGCGCGGGGTTGGGCGTGGTCTGGTGCGCGGCGCCGAAGGGGTCGTCGAAGGGCGAGGCGCCCGCCACGGGCCCGCTCGCGCCCGCCAGCAGACAGGCGCAGAGCAGCGGACCGAGGGCGCTTTTCATGGGCGCCCGCTCAGATCAGCGACATGAGCACGCGCCGCAGCTCCTCCTGCGGGTAATAGCCCAGGTGGCGCTCCCGCACCTTGCCTTCGCGGTCGAGGACCAGGGTGTAGGGTAGCACGCCCTGGACGTCGCCGAAGGCCATGAGGATCTGGTCGCCCTGCTCGCCGGCCAGCAGGATCGGGTAGGTCACGCCCATTTCCTTGACGAAGGCGCGGATGGCGGGCTCCTCGTCCACGCCGATGCCGACGAACTGTACGCCCTTGCTGCCCAGTTCCTGCTGCAGAGCGATGAACTCGGGGGTCTCCTTGCGGCAGGGCGGGCACCAGCTGGCCCACAGGTTGACCACCAGCACCTTGCCCTTGAAGTCCGCCAGGCCCGTCTCCTTGCCGTTCAGATCCGGCAGGATCAGGGACGGCAGGGAGATGTTGTCGGGGTCCGCCACCTTGTCCATCAGCGAGGGGGCGGAGTAGAAGAAATGCTGGTAGGCCTTGTGTCCGGCCCAGCCCATCAGCGCGCCCAGCACGAGCAGCAGCGGGGCCCAGATGAGTGCCTTGGATTTCATCGATTCTCCTAGCTTGTTGCCGGGGTGGAGGCGGTCACGCCGCGCAGATGGGTCAGGAACTCGCTGGCATCCTTGTAGCCGACCAGCCGGCTGGCGCGGACTTCCTGCCCGTTGGGGTCGAAGAACAGGATAGCAGGCGGACCGATCAACTGGAACTGGCGCAGCAGGGCGCGCTGTTCCGCGGTGTTGTCGGTGACGTCGGCGCGCAGCAGCACGAAGGAGCCGAGCGCCTGCTGCACCTGCGGGTCCTGGAAGGTGGTGCGCTCCAGGCGCACGCACTCCACGCACCAGTCGGCGTAGAAGTCCAGCAGCACCGGCTTGCCCTGCGCCGCCGCCAGGGCCTGCTGCAGGTCCTGGGCGGTCTTCACGTCACGGAAATTCAGAGCGCTGGCCTCGGCGGCCTGCGGGGTGCCGCCGGCGGTACCGAAGGACAGTCCCGACAGCGGGCGCAGCGGGTCCTGGGCGCCGGTGGCCGCGCCCAGGCCGAGCAGCAGCCCGTAGCCCAGCAGCAGTACGCCGATGCCCTTGCCCAGCCGGGCCCAGCCGCTGGCCGATTCCGGCAGGCTGTCCAGCACGCGCAGGTAGACGGCGGAGATGATCAGCAGGGCCGCCCATAGGGCCATGGTGGCCCAGGCCGGCAGGATGCGCGACAGCATCCAGATGGCCACCGCCAGCAGCAGCACGCCGAAGAAGTGCTTGACGGCGTCCATCCAGGCGCCGGCGCGCGGCAGCAGCTGGCCCGCCGAGGCGCCGATGGCGAGCAGGGGCGCACCCATGCCCAGGCTCAGGGCGAAGAGGGAGACGCCGCCCAGGGCCACATCGCCGGTCTGCGAGATGTAGAGCAGGGCGCCGGCCAGGGGCGCGGCCACGCAGGGGCCGACGATCAGCGCCGAAAGCACGCCCATGATGAAGGTGCCCGCCAGGTTGCCGCCCTTGCCGGCGCTGGAGAGCTTGGCCTGGATGCCGGCCGGCATCTGCAGGTTGTAGAAGCCGAACATGGACAGCGCCAGCAGCACGAAGACCAGGCTGAAGGTGGCCAGCACCCAGGGGTTCTGGAAGAAGGCCTGCAGGTAGGCGCCGGTGACGCCGGCGATCATGCCGACCACGGTGTAGGTCAGGGCCATGCCCAGCACGTAGGCCAGGGACAGGCCGAAGGCGCGGCCGGTGCTGACGCTCTGGCCCTGGCCGACGATGATGGCCGACAGGATCGGGATCATGGGAAAGACGCAGGGCGTCAGCGCCAGCGCCAGGCCGGCCAGGAAGAAGAGGCCGACGGTGACCCACAGGCTGCCCTGCAGGATCTGGGCGAAGCGGTCCTGCTCCGAGGCGGGCGCCGCCGGCGCACCGGCGGCCGGTGCGGCTTGGGAGGCAGCCCCGCCGCCGGTCGCCGCGCCGCTCAGGGTCAGGCTCACGTCCTTGGTGGTGGGCGGGTAGCACACGCCCGCCTCGGCGCAGCCCTGGTACTTGCTGGTGACGGTGATCTTGTCCGGCTTGGCGCCGCTGTACTGCAGCGGCACCGTCAGCTTGATGGTGGTGCCCTTATAGACCTGCTGGCGGCCGAAGGTCTCGTCCTCGTGCCAGGTGCCCTGGGGCAACTGGAAGTCGGCCAGCTTGACCGTGTCGGGACTGACGCTCAGCTTGATCTTGTCGCGATACAGGTAATAGCCCGGCGCGCTGCGCCAGGAGACTTCCACGTGGCCCTGGTCGATCAGGCGCGCGGAAAAGCCGAAGGCCGCGTCCGGATCGAGAAACTCGTCCTGGGCCGGGGCCGCGGCGCTGCCGAAGGCGAAAAGGACGACGAGGCACAGGGTGATGACATGCTGAAAGGTGCGGCGCATTCGGGCTCCTCGGTTTTGAATCGATCTCATTCCCGTCTTAAGTGTAAGCAAAAATCAGGCCGATTGCTGCCCGCTGGCCCGGACCCAGTCGAGATAGGCGGGCAGCCCGGCGGCCACCGGCACGGCGAGGATCTCCGGCACCTCATAGGGATGCAGCGCGCGGATCAGGGCTTCGAGGTCCGCGTAGCGGGCCGCCGCGCTCTTGAAGAGCAGCGTCAGCTCCTCGGCCATCTGCAGCTCGCCTTCCCAAAGGTAAAAGGACTGGCCGGCCGGCAGCAGGTGCGCGCAGGCCGCCGCCCCGGCCCGCACCGCGGCCAGGGCGATTTCCTCGGCCTTGGCGCGGGTGGGGCAGGTGCAGTAGACCAGATAAACAGCCTCGTTGCCAGGTCCGTGCGGATCGGTGCTGGTGGGCATGACGTGCTCCTTGCAAATTGTCGGTGAACTTTTTGGCGGGGGGCTGGTCATAATAGGCGTAAGCAGCCATCTGGTTGCAAGCGCATGTTTCTTTCCTCCTTTGTGGTTTGGGGCGGCAATCACCTTGCCGCCCTTTTTTATGTCCGCAGCTTTGATGCCTGCCGGCCCAGAAGGTTTCCTTCGGCCCGCCGGCCCACCCCGCCGGAAGGCTGATTGCCGGCCCTCCCGCCCCCGCCGTTAAAATTTCTTCCGACCGTGGAACCATTCCGGGTGCCTGCGGTCTCAGTAAACGTGAGCAGCCAAGGTTGGTTGCAAGCGCATGTTTCTTTCCTCCTTTGTGGTTTGGGGCGGCAATCACCTTGCCGCCCTTTTTTATTGCGCGTTTCCCCTTCCGCTCCCTTGCCCTTATCATGGCGGCCATGCACTTCGCTCCCGAACGGCCTTTCACCCTGGTCCACCCCGACGGCGAACGCCTGCGCGGCCTCATCCACGAGACCCGCGGCGACACGGTGGGCATCTACATTCCCGGCTTCGCCTCCCACATGCAGGGCAACAAGGCCCGGCTGCTGGCCCAAACGGCACAGGCGCGCGGCCGCAGCTGGATCCGTTTCGATCAGCGCGGCACGGGTGTGTCGGACGGCAGCTTCGCGGCACTCACCCTGAGCCGCTGTCTCGCCGACGTCCGCCTGCTGCTCAAGCTCATCGCTCCGCGCTCCGCCGTGCTGGTCGGCTCCAGCCTGGGCGGCTGGCTGGCCGTGCTGGCCGCCAGCCGTTGGCCCGAGCAGGTTCGGGCCATGCTGCTGCTCGCGCCGAGCTTCAACTTCGTGCAGCGCTGGTACGGCGAGCTGCCGGCAACGGTGCGCGCGGAGTGGGCTCGACGCGGCATGCACCGCTTCCAGGATCGCTATGGCGGTCCCGACTACGACCTCAACTTCGACATCGTCGCGGATGCCTGGCGCTACGACCTGCTGCGCTGGCCGCCCAGCCTGCACTGCCCGGTGCGCATCCTGCACGGCGGCGCCGACGAGGTGGTGCCGGTGGCCGTGAGCGAGGCATTTGCAAAAGCCGTGGACAGTCCCCATATCACCCTGGAGGTGCTGCCCGGTGCGGATCACCGGCTGAGCGGCCAGGAGCGGACATTGCTGGATGCCGTGGACGCCCTGTGGCCGCAAGAGGATGGGAGACATGTTTAGACTGGCGCTGGTGTGGATGGCGGTGGCGGTGATCGGGCTGGATCTCTTCAGCCTCATCGCCGTGGGCCGCCATTGGGGCGTGCTGTGGGCGCTGGCCGTGATCCTGCTCGGCTTCGTGATGGGCGTGTCGCTGATCCGCCGCCAGGGCATGGATACCGTGAGCCGTCTCTATCGGCGGCTGATGGCGGGCGAGCTGCCCGCCATCGAGTTGCTGGAAGGCATGCTGGTGCTGCTGGCCGGGCTGCTGCTCTTCATGCCCGGCCTGGTCAGCGATCTGCTTGCCCTGCCGCTGCTGCTGCCCGGCCTGCGCGCGCGCCTGGCGCACGGCTTGCTGCCGCGCTGGCTGCGGCCCTTCGCCGCGCGCCACGCGCCGCGCGGCCCGCACACGTTGCCGGGGGAGTACCGGCGCGAGGATTGAGCCGGCAGCCCGGCATCGGCATCCATCGCGGTCCGCCGCGTGGCGGGCGGTGCCGCGGCCAAAGCAGGTGCACCGCTTGACAGCCCCATGCGCTTCATTATGATTAGCACTCACTCGGGTCGAGTGCTAACAACGCCGGCCCACTACCGTAGCAAGAACCTTAATAAGGAGGATTGTTCTTTATGAAGATTCGCCCCTTGCATGATCGCGTTGTCATCCGCCGCGTGGAAGAGGAGCAGAAGAGCTCCGGCGGCATCCTGATCCCCGACACCGCCAAGGAAAAGCCCATCCAGGGCGAGGTTGTCGCTGCGGGCAACGGTAAAATCATGGAAAACGGCAGCGTCCGCCCCTTGGATGTCAAGGTCGGCGACCGCGTGCTCTTCGCCAAGTACGCCGGCACCGAGGTCAAGGTGGAAGGCGAGGAACTGCTGGTGATGCGCGAAGAAGACATCATGGGCGTCATCGAGGCCTGAGCGCCCCGCTTCATTCCATTACCCCTTAACGAGGAGGATCAACGATTATGCCTGCCAAGCAAGTTGCTTTCAGTGAAAATGCCCGCGACCGCATGATGAAGGGCGTCAACGTCCTGGCCAACGCGGTCAAGGTGACCCTCGGCCCCAAGGGCCGCAACGTGGTGCTGGACAAGGCCTTCGGCGCCCCCACCATCACCAAGGACGGCGTGTCCGTGGCCAAGGAGATCGAGCTGTCCGACAAGTTCGAGAACATGGGCGCCCAGATGGTGAAGGAAGTCGCCAGCCAGGCTTCCGACGAGGCCGGTGACGGCACCACCACCGCCACCGTGCTGGCCCAGGCCATCCTGCGCGAGGGCATGAAGGCCGTCGCCGCCGGCATGAACCCCATGGATCTGAAGCGCGGCGTCGACAAGGCCGTGACCGTGATCGTCGACGAGCTCAAGAAGATCTCCAAGCCCTGCAACACCCAGAAGGAAATCGCCCAGGTGGGCACCATCTCCGCCAACTCCGATGAGTCCATCGGCAACATCATCGCCGAGGCCATGGAGAAGGTCGGCAAGGAAGGCGTCATCACCGTCGAGGAAGGCTCCGGCTTCGAGAACGAGCTGGACGTCGTCGAGGGCATGCAGTTCGACCGCGGCTATCTGTCCCCCTACTTCGTCAACAACCAGGACAAGATGACCGCCGAGCTGGAGAATCCCTTCATTCTTCTGCACGACAAGAAGATCTCCAACATCCGTGACCTGCTGCCCGTGCTGGAGCAGGTGGCCAAGGCCGGCCGGCCCCTGCTGATCGTGGCCGAGGACGTGGACGGCGAAGCCCTGGCGACCCTGGTGGTCAACACCATCCGCGGCATCATCAAGGTGGCCGCCGTCAAGGCCCCCGGCTTCGGCGACCGCCGCAAGGCCATGCTCGAGGATATGGCCATCCTCACCGGCGGCCGCGTGATCTCCGAGGAAGTCGGCATGAAGCTCGAGTCCGCCACCCTGCAGGACCTGGGCCAGGCCAAGCGCGTCAGCGTCGACAAGGAGAACACCACCATCATCGACGGCGCCGGCAGCGAGGCTGACATCAACGCCCGCGTCAACCAGATCCGCCGCCAGATCGAGGACGCCACCAGCGACTACGACCGCGAGAAGCTGCAGGAGCGCGTGGCCAAGCTGGCCGGCGGCGTGGCCGTCATCAAGGTGGGCGCCGGCTCCGAGATCGAGATGAAGGAGAAGAAGGCCCGTGTCGAGGACGCCCTGCACGCCACCCGTGCGGCGGTGGAAGAGGGCATCGTGCCCGGCGGCGGCGTGGCCCTGATCCGCGCCCAGGCGGCCCTGCAGAGCATCAAGGGCAGCAACCACGACCAGGACGTCGGCATCAACATCATCCGCCGCGCCATCGAGGAGCCCCTGCGCCAGATCGTCGCCAATGCCGGCGGCGAGGGCAGCGTGGTCTACGCCAAGGTGGCCGAGGGCCAGGGCGCGTTCGGCTACAACGCGGCCAACGACAGCTACGGCGACATGTACGAGATGGGCGTCATCGACCCCACCAAGGTCACCCGCACGGCCCTGCAGAAGGCCTCCAGCGTGGCCGGTCTGATGATCACCACCGAAGCCATGGTCTCCGAGCTGCCCAAGGAGGAGAAGGGCGAGGCCGGTGCCGGCATGGGCGGCATGGGCGACATGGGCGGCATGGGCATGATGTAAGCGCCCCCGCCAGGACTCGTCCGGAAAGGCCCCGCGCAAGCGGGGCTTTTCTTTTTGCGGCGCCGGCCGCGTCAGCTCGTCGAGGCTTGGCTCGCGCCGCGCATGCTGGCCATGCCGGTCCGTGGGGCGTCGCGGCCCGCAGCCGGCCCGCGCCATTGATCCAGGATCGCGGGCACGGGCTCGGGGCTGTAGCTGCGCATGACGTCGAGCACCCGCTCCAGCGCGTCATCCCCGGTATCGGCCGTCACCAGGAAGCCGCCCAGGGCCACGCCTTCGGCGTAGGCCGGGCGCAGCTCGGCGGGCACCGGCCGGCCGCTGCCGCCGTCGATGAGTTCTTCCCGGTCGAGAAGGCTGCGCAGGCCGGCCAGGTAATCGAGCTGCGGATGCGCCTGCTGCGCGGCGCGCAGGTCCGGGCTGGCGTCGAAAAGGTTCACGTCATCCGCGCGCAGGCCCTGGTCCAGCAGCCCCGAGACCAGGCCGTTCGCGGCCATGTGATTGTCCAAGAGCGCGATTACGCGTTTCATAATGCCTCCTGTGCACGGAATTCTACCTTTTGGTCGCGCCTGGGCCCCGAAAGTTCAGCTTTGGCGGGGGCGCACGGCGGGCCGATCGCGGGCGCTCGCCGGCGGCCGTCTCCGACCTTCGGCCGTCTCGCGTGCCGGCGCATCCAGCCGGTACACTGGATGGCCGGGGCGGCGCGCCCGACCCTGCGCCCAGGCGGATTTTGCGTGCAGTCTTCTCATCGGGAGGCCGGCCATGCTGCAGGAATTTCGCAAGTTCATTGCTCGCGGCAACGTGATCGATCTGGCGGTAGGCATCGTCATCGGCGCCGCGTTCACCTCGGTGGTCAAATCCTTCGTCGACGACATCCTCATGCCGCCCATCGGCCTGCTCAGCGGCGGGGTGGATTTCTCCAATCTCTTCATCAGCCTCTCGGGCACGCACTACGCCTCCCTGGCCGAGGCCAAGCGCGCCGGGGCGGCCACCCTCAATTACGGCGTGTTTCTCAACAACGTCATTTCCTTCCTGATCGTGGCCTTCGCCGTCTTTCTGCTGGTGCAGGCCTATCACCGGGTCCGCGCCCGCGAGGAGGCCGCGCCGCCGGCCCCGACCGAAAAGGAGTGTCCCTTCTGCCGCCTGAAGATTCCGCTGGCGGCCAGCCGCTGTCCCCACTGCACGTCGACCTTGGAGCGGGCGTAGGGGGCGGCTTGCCCTCGAGCATTTCCCGTGCGCAATCCGATTTGGCCATGACGCAGAACGGGTCCGGCACCGCCGTCAAGCTCGCCCTGCGCCAGCTCCTGGACCGCTGCCGGGCCGGGGAGATGTCGCCGGCGCTGGCGGTGATGAGCCTGCTGCTCGCGACCCGCTCGGCGGCGCGGGCGGCAATGGCGCTGGAAGCCTGTCCGGATGCGCCGGACTCGTGCCTGGACGAGATGCGGCGGCTGCTGCGCGAGCACCGCGACGGCTGCGCCCGCATCGAGGCCCTGTTGGCGCAGGAGCCGGACGGGGCCGGCGCGGCTTCGGCGACGGAGGGCATCGCCCGCTGGGCCGGGTTTTTCGACGCAGCGCTGGCCCGCTCGCCGGCGGCGAGCGTGGCGCTGTACTCCCTGGGCAGCGAGGCGCTGCTGGCCGAGGCGACGGCGGAGATGGCGGCGCTCTTCGAGGCCTGGGACTTGCTTGGGCCCGATCGGCGCATCCTGCAGATCGGCTGCGGCATCGGCCGCTTCGAGGCGGCCTTCGCCGGACGGGTGGGCGAGGCCCACGGCATCGACATCTCGCCGGCCATGATCGCGGCGGCGCGCAGCCGCTGCGCTGCGCTGGCCAACGTGCACCTGTCCGTCTGCTCGGGGCGGGACCTGGCGCCCTTCGCCGCCGACACCATGGACCTCATCTACGCGGTGGACAGCATGCCCTATCTGCATCTCGCCGGGCCGGGGCTGGTGGAGCGTCACTTCGCGGAAGCCGCCCGCGTGCTGCGCCCGGGCGGTGATTTCGTGATCCTCAACTTCTCCTATCGCGGCGATGCGGCGGCGGATCGGGCGGATGTGGGCCGGCTGGCGCGGGAGCACGGCTTCGCGCTGCTGGCGGACGGCGTGCAGCCCTTGCGCCGCTGGGACGGCCGCGCCTGGCATCTGCGGGCGCTGTAGCGACATGGCCGAGCTTGGTTGAGTTTGGGTTGCTCATGAATTTTTAGCAAACGAAATAAAATCATTCCAAAATGGATAAATTTCAAACAAACTGCATTATTTTTTATTCAATCATATAATTTACTGAGAATCAGGACTTTTGTCGCATGGATGCCTATTTGCCATTCAGGTAGTCTTCTGGCATCTAATCGGAAAACGCACTAGCCATCCATAGGGGATGCAGCGTGAGCCTATTGGCCAGCGTAGGTTATGTTCGCCAGATATGCGCCTTGGGGCTGGGTGCTCAGCAAATCATGCCGGAACTGCTCCGGACCCTGCATGAGCTGGTGCAGTCCAATTTCAATGCCTTTTTCTGGCATGATGCGCACCACCGGCTTTGCAATCTCTACAGCGAGATCGCCGTCCTTTATCAGCAGATCGCTTGCCTGGGCCCCGGGCCGGCCCTGGCGGCGCCCATGCTGCCACTGGTGCCGGTCGCGGGAGAGGGCGGCCCCGGCAGCCCGAAAACCACCCAGATTCTTGAAAGGCGGGGACACGCCGTCCTGATCGCTGCCGCGGGGGAGTACTCGATCCTGCAGGCCAGGCTCCAGCAGCAGGAAGGCGGCCTGGGCACTCTCAACTTGTACCGGAAGTCCCGCCTGGCGCCTTTCACCAGACGGGATGCCGAGCTGATCGCCGACATCCTGCCCTACGCGGCCAAGAGCCTGCAGGCAAGACCGGGCGGCCATGAGCTGGATTGGGTGGACAGCGGCCAGTCGGGGATGATCGTGTGCGAGCCGGACGGCAGGATCCGCTTCATCTGCCCGCAGGGGCAGAAGCTCCTGTACCTGGCCATGCACGCCGATACCCAGAGCGTGCCCCCGTCCATGCCCGACAATTTTTTCACGCTGCCGTCGCTGGCTCCCCTGTTCCGGGGATGGCGGCAGCAGCTGAGCGATCCCGGTCTGCCGATGCCGATCCCCATGGCGCGCCATCACAATGCCTGGGGCGGTTTCGTGTTCCGCGCTTACTGGCTGCCCGGCAGCCGGCTGGACGACAGCTCGCTGGTCGGGATCATGGTGCATTTCCAGGAGCCGCAGCAGTTGCAATGGCTGCGTGCCGTCAAGCGGCTGCCCCTGTCCCTGAAGCAGAAGGAGGTGTGTCTGCTGCTGGCCCGCGGCTGCTCGAAAGGCGAGATTGCCGAGTTCCTGCACGTCAGCGTGCATACGGCGGTGGACCACATCCGGAAGATCTACGGCAAGCTCGACATCCACAACCGGGTCGAGCTGCTGAGGAAGCTCGGTGCTTCGGTGGCGAGCCAAACCAGCCGGGGCAGCGCCGGAGGTGCCGCCAGCCTGCCCGAGCCGGTGCAAATCTGAAGGGCGACGCGCGCCGGGCGCTCCGGGCATGGAGCGCCCGATTTTTTTGCCTAGGGTCTGTTCTCAATCAAGCGAAAAGCGTTATGCCATATGCAACCGAGGGGCTCTGTTGAATTTCAAGTGGGTTGCCGGGCATGAGGGTTGATCACTGCGAAGTCGAGCTTGCCGGCGATCAGGAAGATGACGGTTCTGATAGTGGTGAAGCGGGTGAAGCCGCGAGCGCGGCGCTTGGCGGACTGAAACAGGCCGTTGAGCGCTTCGAGGAAGCCGTTGGTCTGGCGGGTCTGGGCCCAGGCGACGATGCCCTCGAGGTGGCGACGGACCATGGCGGCGACCTCCTTCATGGGTTCGACCTT
>NZ_AUIS01000027.1 GCF_000423825.1 Thermithiobacillus tepidarius DSM 3134 | reverse complement strand
GGGTGTTCGCGACTGAAGCCGCTCCTTCCTCTTCCTCTTCCTCTTCCTCTTCCTCCCTCTTCCTCCCTCTTCCTCCCTCTTCCTCCCTCTTCCTCCCTCTTCCTCCCTCTTCCTCTTTCTCTCCCTCTGCTCTCCCCATTCCTGTCATTTCCGACGCGGTGGATGCCGCCTAAAGGCTCATCTCCCCCTATCCCTTGAGGCGCGTCTCCCAGCGCCAAGCGTGTTCGATGATGGTGGCGAGGTCGGCGTAACGTGGCTGCCAGCCCAGGATTTCCTGCGCCCGCCGGCTGTCGGCCACCAGGCGCGCCGGGTCGCCGGCGCGGCGCTCGCCGTCCAGCACCGGGATTTCACGCCCCGTCACCCGCCGCGCCGTGTCGATGACCTCCTGCACGGAAAAGCCCTGGCCATTGCCGAGGTTGTAGGCCGCGCTTTCCCCGCCCGCCCAGAGCTGCTCCAGCGCCAGCAGGTGGGCCTGGCACAGGTCGAGCACGTGGATGTAGTCGCGGATGCAGGTGCCGTCGGGGGTGTCGTAGTCGCGGCCGTAGACGGTGATGTGGGGCCGCCGCCCGGAGGCGGCCTGCAGCACCAGGGGGATCAGGTGGGTTTCGGGATCGTGGCGCTCGCCGAGCTGGCCGTCGGGGTCGGCGCCGGCGGCGTTGAAATAGCGCAGGGCCACGGATTTGAGGCCGTAGGCATGGTCGTAGTCGGCCAATGCCTGCTCCACCATCCATTTGCTGCGGCCGTAGGGGTTGATGGGCGCCTTGGGGTGCTGCTCGTCGATGGGGATGTACCGGGGCTCGCCGAAGATGGCGGCGGTGGAGGAGAAGATGAAGGCGCGCACGCCGTGCTGCACCATGGCGTCCAGCAGGTTGAGGGTGTTGGTGAAGTTGTTGCGGTAATACTTGCCGGGATCGAGCACCGACTCGCCGACCTGGATGTAGGAGGCGAAGTGCATGACGCCATCGAAGCGCCGGTCGCGGAACAAATGGTCGAGCAGCTCGCGGTCGGCCAGGTCGCCGGCCACCAGCTCGCCGCCGAGCACGGCGTCCTGGTAGCCGGCCGAGAAGTTGTCCAGCGTGGTCACTTGGTGGCCGGCCTGGAGCAGCATTTTCACCATGTGCGAACCGATGTAGCCGGCGCCGCCTACGACCAGGATGTCCTTCATGGGTGTCTCCGGTGAGGGATAGTCAGTAGATTATCGGGAGTGGCGGGATGGCGGGCAAGCATGGCATGGAGGGATGGTTTTCCCTCAGGAGGCGGACGGCACCGGGAGACATCGCCTTCGCCCCGGCCCTCTCCCGGGGGAGAGGGAGCGATGCGGATCGCGGGCAAGCCCGCTCCTGCGCTGCGTGCCGGACGTTGCAGGAGCGGGCTTACCCGCGAATCACGCCGGACGAAAGGCCGATCGCGAGCCAGCTCGCTCCTACGATTGGCGAGATCGCGGGCGAGCTCGCTTCTACGTCCAGCGTGCGATGCAGGAGCGGGCTCGGGCGGCCTTCAGGGCACCACCCGCCGCGTCCTGCCGCCGGCGTAAGTGCCGGTGTCCGCCATGCCGTCAGCGGCGTCCGCGTTGGCTTCGGAGCCGGCCGGCTCGGTGCCCTCTGCGGCCTCGCGCCGGCTGATGAAGGTGTCGCCCAGCACCAGCACGTCCATCTTGGTGCGCAGGAAGCAGTCGAGCGCCTCCATGGGGCGGCAGACCACCGGCTCGTTCTCGTTGAAGGAGGTGTTGAGGACGATGGGCACGCCGGTGAGCTCCTCGAAGGACTTGATCAGCCGGTGGTAGCGCGGATTGGTGTCCGCATAGACCGTCTGCAGGCGCCCGGAGCCGTCCACGTGGGTGACGGCGGGGATCTCGGGACGCTTGTCCTCCCGGATCTGGTAGACCTGCATCATGAAGGGCACGTCGTCGTCGGTCTCGAACCAGGCCGGCACCGCCTCGCGCAGGATGGACGGCGCGAAGGGACGGAAGGATTCGCGGCGCTTGATCTTGAGGTTGAGGATGTCCTTCATGTCGGCGCGGCGCGGGTCGCAGACGATGGAGCGGTTGCCCAGGGCGCGCGGGCCCCACTCCATGCGCCCCTGGAACCAGCCCACCACCTTGCCCTCGGCGATGGCCTGGGCGGTGCGGCGGCACAGCTCGGCCTCGTCCTGCACGCGCTCCACCGAGCAGCGTTCGTCCGCCAGCGCCTGCTGCTTGCCGGCCACGAGCTCGCCCACGGCATCGTCGCTGAACTGCGGGCCCCAGTAAGCGTGGTCCATGACGAAGCGGGCCGGGTCCTGGCTGACCTGATGCCAGACCACGAAGGCCGCGCCGATGGCGCCGCCCGCGTCGCCGGCGGCGGACTGGATGTAGACCTTTTTGAAGGGCGTGTTGCGGTACACCTTGCCGTTGGCCACCGAGTTCATGGCGCAGCCGCCGGCCAGGGTGACGGCGTCCAGCCCGTGGCGCCGGTGCAGGGTGTTGAGCAGGTGGAAGAAGGCTTCCTCGTACATGGCCTGCACCGAGCGGGCGATGTCCTTGTGCTTTTGGGTGAGTTCGTCGCTCTTGTCGCGCGCCTTGCCCAGCAGCTCCTCCAAGGCGGGCGTGAAGAGGCGGCCGACCGCGGGGATGCCGTTTTCCCACTCGTACTCGACCTTTTCCTTGTGGTGGCGGAAGTAGTCCAGGTTGAGGCGGAAGGAGCCGTCGTCCTGCAGGGCGACAATGCGCCGCATCTCGTCCATGTAGCGCGGCTGGCCGTAGGGCGCCAGGCCCATGACCTTGTACTCGTCGCCGTAGTGCGGGAAGCCCAGGTACTGGGTCAGGGCCTGGTAGAAGATGCCCAGCGAGTGCGGAAAGTAGACCTTGTCCTCGACGGTGATCTCGCTGCCCCGGCCCACGCCCCAGGCGGCGCTGGCGAAGTCGCCGAAGCCGTCCACGGAGACGGCCACCGCTTCTTCGAAGGGCGAGACCAGGAAGGCGGACGCCAAATGCGCCATGTGGTGCTCGATGTTGTGCACCTGGCCGCGGAAGCGCTCGCCGGGGAAGGCGCGGCCCAGCTCCTCCTCGATGGAGGCCCACTCGCGCGCGTTCTTGATGCGGTCGCGCACCAGGCCGAAATCGGGCCGCTTGGCCAGGGTGAAGCTCAGCTTCTTCCAGATGTTGGCCTTGGGATCGCGATTGATGGCGACGTGATCGACCTGGTCGAGCTTGATGCCCGCTTCATCGAGGCAGTAGCGGATGGCTTCGGACGGGAAACCGGCCCAGTGCTTGATCCGGCGGAAGCGCTCTTCCTCCGCCGCCGCGATCAGCTTGCCGTCTTGGATGAGGCAGGCGGCGGCGTCGCCGTGGTATGCATTGATGCCCAAAACAAAAGCCATGAATTACCCCCATATCTCTTCGTTGTGCGAACCTGCGAGGAAAACCGCTCTAAAGTGAAGCCAGCGTAAACATCCGCATTGCCCATCGCCCGGCGGGCCGTCAGTAGGCCCCCTTGCGGGCGAGCACGACCTGGACGGTCTTGAGCAGCACTACGATGTCGTACCAGAGGCACCAGTTCTTCACGTACCAGGCATCCAGGTAGACGCGGTCGGCGAAGGAGGTCTCGCTGCGGCCGCTGATCTGCCAGACGCCGGTGATGCCCGGCCGCGCCTCCTTGTACATCTCGATGGACGGGCCGTAGGTGGGCAGCTCGCGCTCCAGCAACGGCCGCGGGCCGACGAAGCTCATCTCGCCGACGAACACGTTCCAGAGCTGCGGCAGCTCGTCCAGGCTGGTCTTGCGGATCCACTTGCCGACCGCGGTGACGCGCGGATCGTTCTTCAGCTTGAAGTTGCGGGAGAACTCTTCGCGGATCTCGGGGCGCTCGCGCAGCCATTGAGCCAGGATTTCGTCGGCATTCTGGACCATGCTGCGGAACTTGTGGCACTTGAAAATTTTGCCGTTGCGTCCGACCCGTTCCTGGGACAGGAAGGCGGGGCCGCCGTCCTCGCGGCGGATGCGCCAGGTGATGAAGGCGATCAGGGGCGCCAGCAAGAGGAGCAGGATGCCCGAGGCGATGATGTCGAAGCTGCGCTTGACGATCTGCGCCCCGGTGCGCGAGAGATTGTTGCGCACCCGCAGCAGCAGCACTTCGTGGCGGAAGAAGTGGGTGATCTCCATGCCGAAGAGCGGCAGGCCGCCGATGGCCGGCACGATGTTCATGTCCGTCTGGCGCATGCTCAGGCGCTGCAGCAGTGCCTGGTTCTCGTACCAGCCGCGGAAATTCAGGGCGACGACCACGTGCGGATTGCCCAGCGTCTCCAGGACCGCTTCGGGCTGGTCGCCCAGGGGCAGCACCGGCACGCAGCGGTCTTCCAGCTCCACGTGCTCGGGCAGCGGCTGCCGGTCCTGCTCGGATTGGGAGGGCACGGCCAGGAAGGCAATGACGTCGAAGCCGAGCAGCGGCTCGCTCCACAAGGCCTTGGCGGCATCCTTGGCGTTCTGGCCGATGCCGAGGATGACGGTGGGCCGCACCCAGCCGCCGGCGCGGATCAGCGCCCGCTTGATCTGGACGCGGAAGAAGGGAATGAACAGCAGGGCCAGGGCCCAGGTGGTCACCAACCAGGCGCGGGAGAACTCCCATTTGCCGAAGAACACCAGGGCCGCGTCCATGACCGCGACCACCGACAGGACTTTCAGGGTCTGCTGGATTTCATCCCAGAAGGGCTTGCGCTGGGAGTAGTGGCCCAGGTTCCAGAACCAGAATACGGCGATGAAGACCAAGCCGAGATAGAGGGAAAAACGTAGCTCGCCCTGAAAGCCCCACCAGCCGGCGTAGGCGCTGGTCATCTCCGCCAGCGAAGAGCCGCTCCATAGCCAATAGCCGGTGCGGCCGAGGAAAAAGGCCAGCAGCAGCGCCAGGATATCGCCGCCCAGCAGAAGAAATTTTTCCTCACGAGCGCAGCAGAAGAAAGTCCGTACCGATGCTTGTTGGGAGACGACGACATTACTCATGCAGCCCTCCTGCGTCCAGCAATCATCCAGTGCGTGGCTAGTGGCTCAGCCCGCGCGGGTTTAAATGGTTGTTATGCGTGTAGCCTGAGTCGATCCTTTACTGCGCTGTTGTTGCGAAGATCCGTGTGCTTGGCCTGAGAAGCGCATCCAGCACGGGTATCAATACGTTCTGCTGCCGCCGCTGTCCGCGTGCTCGGCCCGTCGATCATGAGCCCGCTCGCTCTCCTGCAGCCTGCGCGGCGCCTGCCGCTCAGGCGCGACCGTAGCGGTCGTCGAAGCGGACGATGTCATCCTCGCCCAGGTATTCGCCGCTCTGCACCTCGATCATGACCAGATCGATGACGCCGGGGTTGATCAGCCGGTGCGGCGTGCCCGCCGGGATGTAGGTGGATTCATTGGTGCGAACGAGGATCTCGCCGTCGCCGTTGACCACCCGGGCGGTGCCGGACACCACCACCCAATGCTCGCTGCGGTGGTGATGCATCTGCAGGGACAGGGCCGCACCCGGCTTCACCACGATGCGCTTCATCTTGAAGCCCCGACCCTCTTCCAGCACCGTATAGGTGCCCCAGGGCCGGGACACGGTCCGGTGCAGGCGATAGGCCTCGTGGTCGAGGAGCTTGAGTTCCTGCACCACTTTCTTGACGTCCTGGGCGCGGTCGCGGTTGGCGATCAGCAGGGCGTCGGGCGTGTCCACGACGATGAGGTTGTCGACCCCCACCGCCGCCACCAAGCGCCCGTCGCTCTGGACGTAGCAGTTGGTGCTGTCCACCAGCACGGCCTCGCCGGCAACCCGGTTGCCCATCTCGTCCGGCGGCGTCAGTTCGCTGACCGCGCTCCAGGAGCCGATATCGCTCCAGCCGAAATCACCGGGCACCACCGCCACCCGTGCCGCCTTTTCCATCACCGCATAGTCGATGGAGATGTCGGGCATGTTGGCGAAGTGGGTGCCGTCCAGTTCCACCGGGGCGCTGTCGCACGCCGTTGCCTCCCAGCACCTGAGGGCGCGCTCGTGCACTTCCGGCGCGTGCTCCCGCAGCGCGTCGAGGAAGGTTTCGGCCTTGAAGCAGAACATGCCCGAGTTCCACAGGAAGCGGCCGCAGGCCACGTACTCCGTGGCCGTCATGAAGTCGGGCTTTTCCACGAAGCATTTCACCAGGCAGGGCGCCAGTCCGGAGGCGCAGGCCACGGTCTCGCCGCCGTTGCCCGCATCGGCGGCCAGCGTCTCGCCGGTCTCGATGTAGCCGAAACCGGTTTCCGGATAATTGGGCTGGATGCCGAAGGTGACGAGATAGCCGTCCCGGGCCAGATGCGCGGCCTGCTGCACCGCGCGCTCGAAGCCCGCCTGATCCTCGATCAGGTGGTCGGCCGGCAGCACCAACAGGGTGGCTTCGGGGCCGTCCGCTTCCAGGAGGCGCAGGGCCGCCATGGCGATGGCGGGGGCCGTGTTGCGCCCGCAGGGCTCCAGGACGTAGTCGAAAGCCAGATCGGCGGCGGCCTTCACGGCGGTGTACTCGTCCTTGGTCTTGAAGAAGTACTCGCGGTTGGTCAAGGTGAGGACGCGCTGCACCCCGGGAATGCCAGCCACCCGCAGCAGGGTCTTCTGCAACAGACTGCGGCCTTCGGGCAGCATCATGAAAGGCTTGGGATGCGCCTCGCGGGAGACCGGCCACAAGCGGGTGCCGGCACCGCCGGACAGGATGACGGGGGTCAGCATGGAATACTCCTCTTTCTGCTTATTCTGCAGGGTTGACACGAGCGAGCCTGGCGATCCGGATGGCACGTCGCAGCTGAAAGCGCCGCACCGGAGAAAGCCGGCATGGAATTTCGGGCCGAGCGCAGGCCGGCAACAGCGGCTGCAGCATTCTGCCATGCCATGCAGATAGTCTCCAGCCGGCCTTTTGCCGTATTGCCGTTCACGCCTTCTGGCCTCCGGCCTGGGACACGGTGGCAGGCGGCAGGGTCACCGGCGGCTTTTTTTTGTCATCCACGATATGGCTGCTGAGCGGCTTGGGAGCCGCTCCCACCATGAGCGCGCCGACGGTGTGCAGATTGACGCGCCCGCCTCTGATCGCCTTCAGCAGCGCCTGGCGCGATTCGTGGGCCTGGCCGGCACGCAGGAGGGCGCAACCCAGCGCTTCCTGGTGGAAGGCGAGCCTTTTCCGGAACTCGGGGTGATAGGCGCGCAGGCGTTCGTCCTTGAGGAACTGCTCGTAGCAGAAGACGAAGGACTTGGCCAGCTTGAGGCGGCCGGTATTGGTCACCTGGGATTCGTGGACCCGGTAGTTGGTGAGGCGCTCGGGGCAATAGTAGGCCCCCTGCCCGTCGCGGCAGGCGAGGTAGGTCAGGTACAGATCGTAGGTATGCTCGGACTCCGGCGGGAAAGCGTTCCAGTCGATGGCGTCCTTGCGATAAATGGTGCTCATGACCGCGGGCACGGCGCGGTCCACCAGGCCCAGCCGAATGAAAGGCTTGTAGATGCCCTGGCCCAGGCCGCCGCGATTGTAGTGGAGCTTGTGCCTTTCGGTCGCGGCGCGGTCGATGGCGCCTTTGGCATCCATCAAATGCAGGTCGGAGAAAGCCAGCACCAGATCCGGGCTTTCCTCCAGTGCCGGGACCAGACGTTCCAGGAACTCGGGCAGCCAGGTGTCGTCATCGTGGAGAAAGGCGACGTACTTGCCCTTGGCCTCCCGCACGGCGGCCAGGAAGTTGGCCAGCATGCCGACGTTGGTGCCGTTGCGGCGGAAGCGGATGCGCGGGTCGTTGAAGCTGCGGACCAGCGATTCCGGGCTCTCCGGACTGGCATTGTCGGAGACGATGATCTCGATGTTGCGATAGGTCTGGGCAACGGCGCTGGCGATGGCGGCCGGCAGGTATTTCGGACGGTTATAGGTTGGAATAATGACGCTTACCAAGGATTTTTGTGCTTCTGCCGTGATGGACATGCGCTCCCCTCCGTTGTCTTTCTACAGCTGTGATGATCTATCCCGGATGCCCACGCCCCACCTGTGCGCCGGCCTCCCCCCAAGCGTTTTCATCACTCCCTTTCGACTGCTGTGCGCTTTTCCATGCCACTGTCCTCACAACGCGGACCTGATGGACCGATAAGTAGCCAGTGCCCCGCCAACCAGTGCCGGCGAGGTGTAGCTGAGCAGGATCGCGGTGAGCAGCCCCGGGTTGAGCCTGCCGCCGCGAAGCGCTGCCATCAGCCTGCCGCGCGCTTCCGAGAGCCGGCCCTCGCTCAGCAAGGCATAACCCCAGGTCTGGTTCCGCTGCGCCAACTTCTTTCTGAAGAGCGGGTGAAACGGGCGCAGACGTTCGTCCTGCAAAAAACGCTCGTACCAATGCACGAAGTAGCCTGCCAGATGCATGCCCACAGCGGCGGTTGCTGAACTGCCATGGCTGCGATAGCGCGTCAGCCGTTCCGGACAGTAATAGGCCCCTCGTCCATCGCGGCAGGCAAGATACATGAAGTAGAAATCGTAGTTGTAGCTCGCCTGCGGCGGCACGTCCCACTCAATGGCGTCCCTGCGGTACACGGTGGCCATGGCCGCCGGCACGGTCAGATCCAGCAGGGCCATGCGAATGAACGGTTTGTAGACCCCTTCCCGCAAGCGGTCGCGCTTGTAGCGGCGGGTATTTTGCTCCGTAGCCGCAAAGTCGATCGCGCCATCCGCATCCATGAGATAGTGATCCGAAAAGGCGATGACCAAATCAGGATTCGCTTCCAGCGGCGGCACCAGCTTTTCGAGAAAATCCGGATGCCACACGTCGTCATCGTTCAAAAAGGCCAGGTACTTGCCCTGCGCCTCGCGGCAGGCGACGGTGACATTGCCGCCGATGCCGAGATTTCTCACGTTGCGGCGGAAGCGGATGCGCGGGTCGTTGAAGCTGCGGACCAACGGCTCCGGGCTGTCCGGGCTGGCGTCGTCGGAAACGATGATCTCGATGTTGCGATACGTCTGGGCGACGGCGCCGGCAATGGCTTCCCGCAGGTACTGCGACCGGTTGTAAGCCGGAATGATCACACTGACCAAAGGCAACTGAGTAGCCAAAATTCGCTCCTTTAACCGGACGGGCGGCGTCAGCGCCCGTTAGGCAACCACCGCCGCGGGCACTGCCGCAGAGGCGAAGTAGGCATCCTGTTCCGCGCGCAGCCGGTCGCAGAGCCGGCCCTGGGGCAGTTCCACGTCCGCGTAGGTCAGCACCTGATCCATGGGCACGTCGCGCTTCATCCGGCAGCCCGGGGACAAACCCATGGGCAACAGTTTCTCGGCCTGGCAGACGTCGGCGTTCTCGGCGATGCCGTAGGACATGAAGCCGCCGAAGCCGTCCAGCACCTCGCCGGCCTTGAGATCGCGCTTGGCCGCGGTGACCACATCCACCACCGGCCCGCCGAGCGGGGCCACGGCCGCGTCCTGGAAGAGGACGGCGCGGGCGACGGTCAGCGGGGCCTCGAAGTGGCAAAGATGGTACGGCGTGTAAAAGGTATACAGGGGCCCATCGCCCAGCTTGTAGAGCTTCAGATAGCGCTGCTGGATGGGGTGCTCCTGGTAGCCGAGGATGAAGACGCCGGGGCCGGGCTCGGCGCCGACGATGTAGTCCACCAGGCCGCCGTTGAGCATCTGCTCCAGGGGAAAGAGCTTGGCCGCCTCGGTGACGTGGGCGCAGTCGGGGCCGTACATGCCGCGCTTGCCCACCCGGAAGCCCGTGTTGTTGGCGATGATGGCCATTTCGAAGGAAACTTTGGTGCCGTCGGCGAAGGAAGACACCATGTGCGGCTTCTGATGGTACTTGGCCGCGAATGCCTTCTGGGTCTCCGGATTGCGGTGCGGATCGTGCAGGCCCTTGATGTTGCCGGCCATGATCGGGTTGCAGCCGATGGACTTGACGAAGCGGTACAGATTCATGATGACGCCCGGCTGGTCGCCGTCGGCATTGGTCAGCACCACCCCGGCGCGGTCGGCGTAGACCTTGAGGATCGGCCCGATGGTGCCGTCCAGCTCCGCGTTCATGAGCACCACGTGCTTGCCGTGCTCGATGGCGCGCATGACCACATGGGCGCCGAACTCCACGTCGCCGGTGACTTCGATGATGGCATCGATGTTGCCCGCCTCGCACAGCAGCATGGCGTCGTCGGTGACGGCATATTGCCCGCGGGCAACGGCGTCTTCCAGCTGCGCCACCGTGGCCACCGGCCGGACCTCGTCCGCCCCCGCCTCGCGGTAGGCGCGCTCGGCCTCGGCCGGGTTGCGGTTGGAAATGGCCACCAGGCGCATGCCGACCATGGCCGACAGGATCTGCAGGGCGATGCCGCGCCCCATGAAGCCCGCCCCGACCATGCCGATCCGAATGGGATTGCCTTCGTCTTCCCTTCTTTGCAGCGCCTTGTCCACGATGATCATGTGCAGCTCCGAAGTAAACAGAAGGAATGGGATGAATGAAGACTTTCTGCGTGCAAGCAGATGCACGCTTTTGATTTGATTAATTGGCTTTATTTAACCCCAGGGCCTGAGGTTTTGGCATCTTACTTAGGGCTTATTATTGTTGCGGGATTACCACGGCCGATTTTCGCGCCAGCACGACAAGCGACTCAATTACAAAGCTTTTTCCCGGACCTCCCGAAACAGGGGCCACTGCTTGTCTTTTTCGGCAATGACGCTGGGCTGCGCTTGCGGCCATTGAATTTTGAAGGCCGGATCATCCCAGCGCAATCCGCCCTCGGCGCCGGGGGTGTAATATTGGGAGATCTGGTAAAAGACTTCGGCATCGTCCGTCAGCGTTTGAAAGCCGTGGGCGAAATTTTCCGGCACGTAGAGCATGGCGTAGTTGTCCGCCGTCAGCTCCACGCCGAGCCACTGCTTGTAAGTGGGCGACTGGGGCCGCAGGTCGATGATGACGTCGTAGATGGCGCCGCGGGTGCAGCGGATCAGCTTGGCCTCGCCGTAGGGCGGCTTCTGGAAGTGCATGCCGCGCAGGGTGCCTTTGCGATGATTGAAGGAGATGTTGCTTTGCACCATCTGCGTGCACAATCCATGCGTCTCGAATTCGCGGGCGCACCAGCTGCGGCCGAAGAAGCCGCGCTCGTCGCTGCGCTTTTCGACCTCGATGATGAATGCGCCAGGCAGTTTGCTTTCCGTGAAGATCATGCTTCGTCCTGTAGGGCGGCAAGCGGCGGATGTGGCTGTTGCCGTCATTCGTGTGCAGCATGAGGCTTAAATCGCGAGCAAGCTCGCTCCTACGTCCAAAACATGCAGCGCAGGAGCGGGCGTACCCGCGATGGCGCCTCGTTGCGCGCCTCAGGCTCCCACGGCGGCCAGCCGCGGCGTGTGCGCTTCGGCGCGGGCCCAGGTCAGCTGGTCGGTGAGCAGCCTCTGCTCGCGCAGGTGGGTCAGCACTTTCAGGCGCATGAACTGGGAATTGCGGAAATTCTGGTCCTTGAAGCGCATGCGCTCCAGGCCCTCCTTGAGCTCCCGCACCGCGGTCATCAGGTCCACCTGCGGCTGGTGCCGGGGCGCCAGGGATTTGAAGAGATCGAAGCTGACCCGGTAGGAGCGCTTGTCGGGCTGAGCGTCTTTGTTGATGGAAACTTCCACGCCGGGGATGACCTTGGCCACCGCCTCGGCCAGATCGCGGACCTGGTAGTTCCACTCGTTGCTGCCGACGTTCACGGCCACGAAGGCACCGCCGGCGTCCAGCGGCCGGTCCACCGCCCAGTCGATGGCGCGGGCCATGTCCTTGATGTCGATCAGCGGCCGCCAGGGGGTGCCGTCGCTCAGGATGGTGATCTTGCCGCCGCTCACCGCCCCCGCCACGAAGTCGTTGAGCACGAGATCCAGGCGCAGGCGCTCGCTCATGCCGCAGGCGGTGGCGAAGCGCAGGCTGGTGATCCGGAAATCCTTGTCGGCCAGCGGCTCGATCTCGCGCTCGGTGTGGATCTTGGACTTGGCGTAGGCCGTCAGCGGATTGACCGGGGAGGACTCGGTGCGCGCGCCGTCCTCGGCAAAGCCGTAGACGCTGCAGCTGGAGGCGAAGACGAAGCTGCGCACGCCGGCGGCCTTGGCTTGTTTGGCCAGCTCGATGCTGGAACGCAGATTGATGTCCAGAGTCACCTGCTCGAAGCTGTTGCCCATGGGATCGTTGGAGATGCCGGCCAGGTGCACCACTGCGTCCACGCCATACAACAGCGTGTCCGGCAACTGGCGCATGTCGCCGAAGTGCTGCACGTCGATACGGCATTCGGGGAAGATCTCGGCGTCGGTGAGGCAGTGGGCGAAGTAGCCCATGTCGAAGCCCATCAGGGTCGCTTCCGGATAGGAGGCGCGCAACTGCCGGATGACGGTCGGACCGATGTAGCCCATGTTGCCGGTGATCAGGATCTTCATTTCAGCCTCCAGAATGAAAAGCCGCGGTGAGGAAAGTTGCCAGTTTCGTTGATCTTTAATGCACTGCCGCCTCGATCCGGTCGCACACGTGGCGCGAGAACGGGATGGAGCAGGTGAAGGCGGGCGACACGGCGTTCAGGACGTGCATGGAGCGGTCATCCCCTTCCAGCACGAAGTCCATTTCCAGCTTGCGGCTCCGCACGTCCAGCAGCTGGGCGCGGATGCCGGGCTTGCCCCAGCGCAGGTAGTGGCGCTGGTCCACGTCGCGCAACAGGCCGGCGGCCAGGGATACCATGCGGCTGCGCGAGTATTTGCGCATCTCCTCCATGGCCAGGCGCTTGAAGTCGAAGCTGGACTGGGTGAAGAGCCCCAACTGCAGCCGGGCGATGTCGGCGAACTCGGGCAGGCTGAAGCGGCCGTAGCCCTGGTACTGCTCTCGCCAGAAGGCGGGAATGGCCGTCGGGCCGATCTTCACGCGGCCGTCCACCGTCACGGTGTAGTGCACGCCCAGGAAGGGATTGCGCAGGTCGGGCACCGGGTAGATGTTGGTGCGCACCGAGCCGGGCGGCTCGTCCGAATAGAGGTACAGCCCCTTGAAGGGCAGGATCTGGTACCGCTCCGAAAAGCCGAAGTCCTTGGCGATCTTGTCGGCGTAAAGCCCGGCGGCGTTGACCACGTAGCCGGCCTGGTAGTCGCCCGCGGAGGTGCGCACGCTGCGTCCTTTCTGCTGCAGGTAGCGCACGCCCAGGTGGATGCGCACGCCTTCGCGCTCCGCATCGGCCTGCATGGCCCGCATCACGTCCGCCGGGTTCACCGAGGCGGTGTTCGGCGAGAAGATGGCACGCTGGTGGGTGATGACGCGGGGCTCGATGCTGCGCGCCTCGACCTCGTCGATGTCGTAGAGCTCCACGCCATTCTTGCGGCCCCGGGCCAGCAGCTCGTCCAGGAAGGGCAGATCGTCGGCATCCCTGGCCACCACGAGCTTGCCGCACTTGTTGATGGGAATGCCTTTCCGCTCGCAGTAGTCGGTCAGCAGCCGGTTGCCGTCGCGCGTGAAGCGCGCCTTGAGGCTGTCGGGAGTGTAGTAGAAGCCGGCATGCAGCACGCCGCTGTTGCGGCCGCTGGCGTGCTGGCCGCAGCCGCTTTCCTTCTCGATCAGGGTCACGTCGGCGTCCGGATGGCGCTGCCGCAGCTCGCGGGCGATATTGAGGCCGATGACGCCGCCGCCGATCACCAGAAAGTCGGAGTTGGGCATGGCGCGGCCTAGGAGTTCACCGCGGCTTCCCGCAGGGGAGCGCGCCGCTCCTTGCCGGTGTAGACGCTTTCCACCTCCGGGCGGCGGGTGGTGTACCACACCTTCCAGGGCGCCTTGCCCGAAGCCCACAGTTCCTCCAGGTAGTGCTTGTCGCGCAGCGTGTCCATGGGCTGCCAGAAGCCGCTGTGCTTGTAGGCGGAGAGCTGGCCGTCGTGCGCCAGCCGTTGCAGCGGCTCCTGCTCCCAGACGGTGCTGTCGCCGTCGATGTAGTCCAGCACTTCCGGCTCCAGAACGAAAAAGCCGCCGTTGATCCAGGCGCCGTCGCCGTCGGGCTTCTCGCGGAAGCTGACGATGCGATCCTGGCCATGCTCCAGGGTGAAGGCGCCGAAGCGGCCCGGCGGCTGGGTCGCCGTCAGGGTGGCATAGGTCTGCTGGCGCTTGTGGAACTCGATCAGGCGGGTGATGTCCACGTCACAGACGCCGTCGCCGTAGGTCAGGCAGAAGGTCTCGTCGCCCAGGTGGTGCCGCACGCGCTTGAGCCGGCCGCCGGTCATGGTGCCTTCGCCGGTGTCCACCAGCGTCACCCGCCAGGGCTCGGCGGCGTTGGAGTGGGTGGTCATCTGGCCGCTGCTCAGGTCGAAGGTGATGTCCGACATGTGCAGGGCGTAATTGGCGAAGTACTCCTTGATCATGTAGCCCTTGTAGCCGCAGCAGATGATGAAGTCATTGATGCCGTGGGCCGAATAGATCTTCATGATGTGCCACAGGATCGGCTTGCCGCCGATTTCCACCATGGGCTTCGGCCGGATCTGCGTTTCCTCGCTGATGCGCGTGCCGTAGCCACCCGCCAGAATCACTGCTTTCATGCATGCCCCCTTGTCGGATAGTACTGTCTGCCTCGGCTTGCAGCGTGAATATTGTTGTCCGCGGAACGGGTTCACGCGGCGCCTTGGAAGGCGCGCGTCAGCACCTCGTTCCGCCCCCAGTGCGACACCGCATAGTGACGCGCGGCATGTCCCAGCGTCTCGCGCTCGTCTGGGCGCGCTGCCAAGTGCCGCACCGCCGCCGCCAGGGCGTCCGCATCCTCCGGCGCCACCACCAGCCCGCATTGGCTGACCACCCGCGCCACCTGGGTGCCGGCATGCGCCGTCGCCACCACCGGCCGTCCGGAAGCCAGCATGCCGGTCAGCTTGCTGGGCATCACCAGGTCGGCCGCGTCTCCCCGCTGGGGGAGCAAATGGATATCCGCGAGGTTAAGCAGTTCGTTCAAACGCTCGCTGGGTTGCAGCGGAAGAAAACGGATGTTGGCGGCCCCGTCCGCCATCTTCAGCAGACGCTGGCGCGCGGCGCCGTCCCCACACAGCACGAACAGGATCTCCGGGACATCCGCCAGTTTTTGTGCAGACTCGATCAGGATTTCGAGTCCTTGTTTTTCGCCCATGTTACCGGAGTAGAGGGCTACGACCGTATCCGCCTTAATGCCGAGTTCCTGTCGGAAACGGCTCTCCCGTCCCAGCGGATGGACGGCGTCGGTGTCCACCCAGTTGGGGAAGAGCAGGCGCCGCCCCGGCATCGTGCCTTTGCTGATCAGGCGTTCCACCATGCGGTCGGAAATGCTGGACACGCGATCGAAGCGCTGTATCAGCCAGCGCTCGAAGCCTTCCACCCAGCGCCGCAACGGGCCGTCGGGCAAGAGGCCCAATTCAAAGGCCGCATCCACCTCGAAATCCTGCACGTGCAGCCAGGCGCGCGCGCCGGCCAGGCGGGCCGCCAGCAGGGCGGCGGGCGCGCACAGGAGCGGCGGCTCCACCACCCAGACCAGATCCGGACGCCAACGCAAGCCCTGCCAGAGAATCGGCGGCAGGCTGCTCAGGGCGAAGCTCGTCAGATGCAGGATTCTTTTCAGGCCGCTGGGCTGCCGGGGCACCCACAAGGGGCACCGGCACACATCCACGCCATTGCGCTGCTCGCGCCGGTAGCGCGCGGCCGTGTACCCCTCCCCCACCCGCCAGGCCGGGTAATAGGGCGGCGCGGTGACCACCCGCACCTCATGGCCCTGGGCGGCGAGCCACTCGGCCATTTCCCCGGTGTACTTGCCGATGCCGGTCAGCTCCGGGGCATAGTTGATGCCGCATATGAGAATTTTCATGGGTTCTTTTCAAATGCAGGAAGTGGAGAAACAAGGCCAGGTCGTCTGCCAGATCGCCTGCCCCGCATTCATCGCCCGCGCTGCTTTTTTGATCTGCGGGCGCTGAGCAAGCTGCCCCACAGGGAGCGGGCTATTCGTATCGCCACCATTCCAGAAGCGGCGCCCGCCGGCTAGCGGCCTTGGTCGCACCTGAGGGGCGTGGAAAACCGGCCCGGCCTAGCCCGCCAGTCTCATTTCGTCGATGCCGGCGCCGAACTCGCAAAGGGCCAGCAGCATGCCCATTTTCGGGGCCGAGTATGCCTGCGTGCCCGTTTGCTGCAGCCGCCGGACATAGTCAGCCCCCAGGAAGCGCTCCAGGGCGGGGCTGTTGCTCATGAAGCGGTCGTAGAGCGGCCCCTGCCTGAACCAGGTGTCGTAGTCCGCATAGCCGACCTCCGCCGCCCCCTTTTTCCACAGCAGCCAGTACAGGAAAGGTGCCCGTTCGCGCATGGGGCCGGCGTAGCCGGTCTGCGGAAACTCCAGGATTTCCGGGTGGTTCTGCGCGATGGCGTAGCGGTGCCAGTTGGACCCGAGCTTCCACTGCCGGTCCAGGCCCTCGACGGCCGAGACCCAGTTCTGATCGAGGAAGGGGCTGTGCCACTGATAGCGTTCGGCAACCAGCTTCAGGCCGTTGCCGATGAAGTTGCGGACCCGCTGGTTCAGGTAGAAGCGGTCCAGGCCCGGCAGCAGCCGCGGATTGCTCAGCGCCGTCAGCCGGTCGATCCGCTGTTCCAGCCCTTCCCCGCTCAGTTGGTACTGCAGCTCCGCCGGGAACAGGGCGGCTTCGTCCGGCGCGAACGACTGCTTGAGCTTCTTGCGCCAGAACTGCTGGATGGCCTGGCTGCCCCCGTAATCCGCCACCAGGCCCGCCAGCCCCCAGATGCCCCGGTCCAGGTAATAGGTCCGCGCGAACTCGCCGTTGGAGCCGATCAGAATGCGGGAGCCCGGGGCGTAGCCGCTCTTGTGCACATAGACGCTGGTGTGCCAGTTCTCGGCGCTCTTGGTGCCGTTGGTCAGGCTGGCGATCTTTCTGCCCTGGTCGACGTAGTCGTCCATGGACAGCTCGACGCAGTCCAGCTCCAGCCCGAACTTCTTCGAAAAGAAGCGTGCCGCCTGCACGTCCGTGCTGCGGTCGAAGCCCATGCACAGCAGCTTAGGCTTGATGCCGTTCTTCAGCATGGCGCTGAGGATGACGCGGGAATCGAAGCCGGCGGACATGGACACGATGGTGTCATCGTCGGCATAGCGCCCGATGAACTGGTTCAGGGCATTCAGCGCCTGGGCGGGATCGTTCTGCGGCACCTGGCGGTGATGAAAGCGCTCCCAGGGATAGGTGGTGATGGACAGCTTGCCGTCCTTGTATCTGAGCATGCTCGCCGGCGGAACCCGCCGCACCGCCGCGTGGAGGCTGTCGTTGTCCACCACGTGGCCGAGCTGGATGAAGTCCGCCAGCGCCCGGTAATTGGTGCGCCACGGCAGCCGCGCCTGCTGCAGCACCTCCATGACGGACGCGCCGTGGAAGAAGCCGTCGGGCGTATCCGCGTAGAAATAGTTGGTGACGCAGTAGAGCGAGGAGAGCAGCATGGTCTCTCCTTGGCCTTCGAAGGCAATGCAGAAGTCGCCGGGCGCCTGGATGATGTCCTCCACCGAGCCGCTGGCGAAGCATTGCGCCAGCGTCCCTTGGCCCAGGCCGCAGAAGCCGGTGACCCGCATGCTGAATCCGTCGCCGTTCGCCATGGGATCCTCGATACGTTGGTGAGTAAGCGATGAGGGTGCTTTTTGACAGAAGCCGCGGCTTCTGCCGAAGCTCCCGTGGCCTGCGGCAAGCGAGTCGCGCCGCGGCGCACGGGCGGGGCCGGGGCTGCTCCGCGGTGTCAGCGGGCGGCCCGGCCCAGGGCGAGCGGGATCACGGGTACACTTGCAGCGTCGGAATGGGCACGACGAACTGGCCGCCCCAAGTGCGGATATGCGCCATCTGCTCCATGACCTCTTCCTTCAGGTTCCAGGGCAGGATCAGCAGATAGTCCGGCCGCGTCTGCTCGATCATCTCCGGGCCGTGGATGGGGATGTGGGTACCCGGCAGGAAGCGGTCCTGCTTGTGCGGATTGCGATCCACGGTGTAGTCGATGAAGTCGGTGCGCACGCCGCAGTAGTTGAGCAGGGTGTTGCCCTTGGCCGGCGCGCCGTAGCCCACCACCGTCTTGCCCGCGCGCTTGGCCTGGATGAGGAAGTCCAGCAGCGCGTGCTTGGTCTCGCGCACCTGCTGGCCGAAGGCGGCGTAGGTGGCCAGCTCGTCCAGGCCGGCCTGCTGCTCCTTGTCCTTGAGGCGGCTTACCCGCTCGGAGACGGGCTTGCCGGCGTCCTCGGCATGCCGCCCGTAGATGCGCAGCGAGCCGCCATGGGTGGGGATCTCCTCCACGTCGAAGAGGGTCAGGCCATGGCGGGCGAAGACCTGTTCCACGGTCAGGAAGGAGAAGTAGGAGAAGTGCTCGTGGTAGATGGTGTCGAACTGGTTCTGCTGCATCAGTTGCAGCAGGTGGGGGAACTCCATGGTGATGATGCCCTGCGGCTTCAGCACGATCTTCATGCCGCCGACGAAGTCGTTCAGATTCGGCACGTGGGCCAGCACATTGTTGCCGATCAGCAGGTCCGCCTGCCGGCCCTGCGCCTTCAGCTCCTGGGCGGTCTGCACGCCGAAGAACTTGACCACGGTCGGGATGCCCGCCGCCTCGGCCACCTTGGCCACGTTGCGGGCCGGCTCCACGCCGAGCACGGGGATGCCCATGTCCTTGAAGTTGCGCAGGAGGTAGCCGTCATTGCTGGCGATTTCCATGATCTGGCTGCCGGCATCGAAACCGAAGCGCGCCACCATCATCTCCGTGTAGGCCTTGGCGTGCCTGAGCCAGCTGTCGGAGTAGGAGGAGAAATAGGCGTAATCGCCGAAGATGGCCTCGGGGCTCTCGAACTCCTCCAGCTGCACCAGCAGGCACTGGTCGCAGACGTAGGTGCTCAGCGGGTAAAAGGGCTCCATGCGGTCCAGGTCGGCGGCCTTCAGATAGGAGTTGGCCAGGGGCGACATACCGAGATCCACGAAGGCATGCTGCAGCTCCGCGCCGCAGGCGCGGCAGCATTTCTTCCTGGGCGCGGCCTCGCCGTTGGGGAAGTCCACCACCTGGGAAGCAGCCAGCAGGGTCGATTCCGAACTTTCCATAGCATCACCTCTTTGTGATTGTGCGCATGTTGAGAGTGGTTACCGCTCAAGCACCGACTGCAAAAACTTTGTGCGTCCTAGGCCGCGCCGCGGACCTTCGCGCCCGTTCCGCCCAGCACTCCGCCGCGCTGGAACAGATCGATCAGATGCCGCGCGGCATTTTCGATGTCGAAATGCTGCTGGAAGCAGGCTTTGGCGCGCTGGCGCATCTCCGCCCGGCCCTGCGGCGGCAGGGCCAGCCAGCGCGCCAGCAGGTCGGCGGTGCCGTCGAGAGTGTCGTTGGCCACCAGTCCCGCACCGGCCCCCTCGATCTCGCGCCAGATGTCCACCTTGTTGGAGATCAGCACCGGCAGACCGCAGGCCAGGGCCTCGGCGACCACGATGCCGAAATTCTCCTGATGCGAAGGCAGCACGAAGGCGTCGGCCGCGTGATAGGCGCCCCATTTGAGATCGCCGCTCAGCATGCCGGTCCAGGTGATCCGCTGCGCGATGCCCAGCCGCTCGCCCAGCGCCTGCAGCTCCCGCTGCCAGCCGGTCTGGTCGGGCCCGGCCATCACCAGGTGCAGCGCCGGGTCGCTGCCCGCGACCCGGGCAAACGCCTGGATGAGCAGATCGCAGCCCTTCTTCTCGTGGATTCGTCCCAGATACAGCAGCACCCGCTTGCCCGCCAGCTCCGGGTGGCGCGCCAGAAACGTCTGCCGCTGGGCGGCGGCATCGCCCATGGGCTTGGCGGTGCCGTAATTGACCACCATGTCATTCCAGCGCGACAGCCAAAAGGAACGGCCGGCCTTGCTGCGCTCCTCCTCGCTGGTGAAGAAGACGGCCTTGGCGTCGCGCAGCACCCGGTACTCCGCCCAGGGCCAGTAAAGCCACTTTTTCAGGTGCTTGAGCGGGTAGGCCTGCTTGAACCAGGGGTCCAGCATGCCGTGGGCGTAGACGAAATAAGGGACCGGCAGATCGCGCAGCGCCCGCCAGACGCCGAAGCTGGAGTACTGCCACAGGCCATGCACGATGACGGCGTCATAGCGCGGCGCGTGCTCGCGCAGCCATGGCACCAGCCGGGCTGAATAGCCGTACTTGCCGCCGACCGGCCCCATGGCATGGACCCGGAAGGGGAACTCCGCAACCCAGGGATCGTGCGGCGCATCCAGGGAGACGATCTCCACCTGATGCCCCATGTCTTCCATGACCCGGGAGACCTGCTTGACGCCCTCAACAGGACCGCCGACGGCGGGGTTCACGGATCTGATCGAACGCAGGATTTTCATTGCAAACCTCGGCGTAGAGACGGATGTAGCTGGTGATCATGCCATCCGGGGAAAAGCGCTGGGCGTTCTTCAGGCCGGCCTGGCGGATCGCTTCGGCGGCGGCGAGCCGGCTGACAATGATGCCGGCCGCCGCCTCCGGCTGCTCAGGATCGATGTACACGGCGGCGCTGCCGCCCACCTCCGTCATTGGTGCCCGCTGACTGGTGACCACCGGGCAGCCGCAAGCCTGCGCCTCGACGATGGGCCAGCCGAAGCCCTCCTGAAGCGAGGGGAAAAGCAGTGCGCTGGCCCGGGAATAGCAGGCGCGCAGATCCTCGTTATCCACGTTGTGGATTTCCAGCACCCGCTCCGCCAGGCCATGCGCGTGGACATACTGGCGCATGGCCGGCGTCCACGGCTTGCCCACCATCAGGAGCCGGTGCTCGCGAAACTGCGGCATGACGGCCAGGCGCCTGAAGATTTTCAGCACGCCGGGCCGATTCTTGTACCAGTTGTTGCCGCCCACGTGCAGGAAGAAGGGCCCGGGCGCCGCACCCAGCAGCTTGCCGAGCCGCTGATCCGCCGCCGCCCAACCCATGGGCGCGTACGGATAGTTCAAGCCGTTGTAGACCAACGTGGTGTCGCCCTCGGGCCGCTGCACGATGCGCTGGACCTCGCTCTGCGTCTGGCGCGACACGCAGGCGATGTGCTGCGCGGCCCGCAGGCCCCGCAGGATCATGCGTTGCTGGACCCGGCCCGACCAGCGGGTGCGGTTCTGCGGGATTTCGCCCATGGCCGAGCGGATTGCCAGCATGTCGTGACAGGTCACGAGGTGGTGCCGGCCATCCAGATACTTTACGTAGAACGCATTGGAGTGGTCGCAGATGTGCACGATGTCCGCCCATCGCGCGGCTTCGCGCAGGACGCTCGGAAAGAGCACCAGCTTGTCGACATAGCCCAGCCATTTCTCCAGCTTTTTGGGCGTACCGCCGGCCTTCAGCAGCCGCGGCTCGGGCCTGAGCACGCGCACTTCATGGCCGTGCTGCGTCAGGCCGTCGGAGAGCATGTCGGCGAAGCGCTGCATGCTCTCCTGGCCGTCGGGACGATAGTTGGCCAGCAGCAAGACCTTCATGCGGCCGGCTCTTTCATTTCCAGGCATCCGCTTCCGAGCCCGGGCGCAGGCCGAGCCGGTTCGCCGCCATCAGGAAGCCGGCGAAGAGCCAGCCATAGCCCATGATGGTGCCCTGGGAAGTGATCTGGCCGTTGAGCAGCACGATGCCGATGAAGCCCAGCAGGGCAAGCGGCAACGGATTGTGCGAGCGGCGCGTCGCCCGCACGGCCTGCACGAAGAGCCAGGACACCAGCAGAATGCGATAGGCGATGTAGAGGAGCCCCAGGACGACGCCGGATTCGAGCAGCACGCGGGACCACTCGTCTTCCACCAGGGTGAAGTCCATCTTGCCGGTGGCGAGCTTGGCGCCGCCGCCGGTGCCGTAGCCCACCCCGTGCCCCAGCACGGGTGTTTCGATGATGTAGTTCGTAAACTCGGTAAAGCTCTTGAGCGCGCGCGCCACGGGGGAGCCTTCGATGCCCGAGGCAACCTGCTGGCGCTCCTGGATGGCTTCCCAGGAAGTGGTGAAGACGTTGATGAAGATCAACGCGCCCGCAGTGGCCAGCACGATGGGCAGGATGGCCGCGCGGAAGCGGATGCGCTGTTTGGCGGCGATGATGCCGCTGAAGACGGTAGCCGCCAGGGTCAGCGCCGTGTAGAAGAAAATGGCCCGGCTGCCGTTCACGGCAAAGCTGGTGATCACCGCCACGGTGGCCGCGATCAGCAGCATGGGATGCAGGGGCCGCTGGTCCTTGGGCAGAATCCAGACGGCCAGCAGCATGGCGATGGTGCTGGCCACGAAGATCACCTGACCGGTGGTAAAGGTGAAGGTGCCGTAGGTGCGGACGATGTCCTTGGTGACCGTGAAGATTTCCGCGTCTTCGCTGTAGGTCCTGTTGACGAAGGCGTCCGGCGGCGACAGGAACTGGAAGAAGACCAGCACGGCCAGCGGAATCGCCACCAGCAGCGTGTACTTCACCAGGCGCGCCAGGTCCTCGCCGCGGAAGTTGCAGCCGATGATGAAAGCCAGCGGCAGGTAGAAGAAGTAATTGCGCCAGCCGTAGCCCGAGACCAGGATCGGGAAGTCATACGAGATGGCCTGCAGCAGGACCAGCGGAATGTAAAGGGCGGCAAGCAGCACGCCGAGCCAGAACATGGTCGAGTTCTGCGGCCAGAGCCGATAGCGGAACGCCAGATAATAAATGGCGATGACGAAGGGATCCTTGAGGAAGAACAACACATCGCTGAGTTGCGGCAGCACCCATTTCCGCAGCACGCCCTCGAAGATGAGCAGCCAGTAGACCACGAAGACCAGGGTTACGATCCGCTTGCGAACCGCTTCCCGGGATTCGACGGCCGACTGCATGAACGGCATCTGCCAGGCGGCACTGCGCACTCCTCTACTACTAGCCTCGCCCGTTATCATGTCTTCCTCCTAGTGCGTTTCCGATGACGCTGACCAGCCGCTGGCGATAGTTTTCCCACGGAAGCATGGCGGCTTTTTGCCGCGCCGCCTGGCTCATGGCCTGGAGCAAGTCCCGGTCGCGAGCCAGCAACAGCAGTTTTTCCGCGATGGCCTCCGGGGAGCGGATGGGAACGATGAAGCCGTCCCGACCTTCTTCGAGAATGTCCGGTCCGCCCGTGTGGGGCGTGGTGATGACCGGCAAGCCCTGGGACAGGGCTTCCAGTATGACCAGGCCGAAGCCTTCGAACAGGGAAGGAAACACGAAGACGTCGTGCCTGCCGTATTCCTGCAGGAGCTCTCGATGCGGGAGCGAGGGAATCCAGCGGTGCACCTTCAGGGCGGCTTCCAGAGGCGCGCAGTGGGCCTGCGGCTTCCGACCGACGAGGGTCAACTCGATCTCGCCGCCAAGCAGGCCGACGGCCTTCAGCAGGTAGGCCAAGCCCTTGCGCTGATCCAGCGAGCCGACGAAAAGCACCCGCAACTTGCGGGCCGGCGCCTTGGCGTCCGGGCCCAGCATGGGCAGCAGGGGTGCGCCGTAAGGTATGACGTGAATGGGCGCACGCATGTCCGGCGCCAACGCCAGCGTCTTTTTGGTATAGCTGCTGGCCACGATGACCTGATCCGCCAAGTGGATTTCCTCATCCTTGCGTGCCATCTTCTCCTCGCTGTCCAGATTGCCGGCCAGGGTCCCGGCCCACTCCGGCTCGCGCTCGGCTTCCTCGCGCAGGACCTCCCGATGCACCCGCCAGTAGCCGATGGGCAAATCGTAAACGCAGGCAAGCCCCTTTTCCCGCGCAGCGCGGAAGGTGGCGGCGGCGCCATCCTCGTAAGCGTAAACCCCCTGCAAGGCCGACAGCTTGGATAAGCGCGCGGATACGCGCTTATCCAAGGTGCGGTAGACGGCGTCTACCGAAAACGGGCCGCGCTCGTGGCGGATCAGGCGCTTGCCGCTGAATTTCACCGCCATCAGCCTGCCCATCTCTCGCCAGGGGAAGTAGCGCGCGTAAGGCTGCACCGGATCCGGCAAGGCACGGCGCGCAAACTGGGTACGCAGGCCGGCCGGGAGCAGCCGGCTCCGCCAGGAATCCGGATTCCAACTGACGCAGGTCCAGAACTCTCCCAGCATCCCGGCTTCGGCCAAAGCCAGCGCCGCGTTGCGCACGTTGGAATTGCCGGTGGGGTGACTCATCAGCATCATGTCGACAGGGGCCTCCGCATCATGACGAAGTGTTGCTGTACCACTGAAATCAAGCCACCAGGATGAGCGCATCGCCGGACTGGCCCCGGAACCGGGCTGGCCGGACACACGCGAACCGCGCTGACAGCCGCCGAACCGGGTCGGACCGGCCTCGCGCCAAAGCAAATTGTGCAATTTTGGGGAAAAATTTTATTTATCTTGCTTCATGCAAGTTGTTGAGCATTATAGCGAGCCCGCAGAACCGATTTCTCTCTTGCTTTGGTCGGATGCGGCCGCTTGCCGCCACTTCCGCGGTTTTGCCAAGCCGATTGCCCGCGCGGCGCCAGCCGTGTCACACCGCCACATCGAGCAAGCCGGCCGCGGGCTGCGCCGACGCAGCCGCGTGCTGGGCCGCGGCGATGCCGTGCCAGCTCAGGTAGCTGGATGAGAGCTTCGCCAGGGTGCGCCTTTTCTCCTGCATGACACGCTCATTCCACAGCGCATCCAGGACCTGATCCACTTGCGCGCCGCGCTCGTAAAAGAGCCCGGCTTGGCCAAGCTCCGCCTGGCACGAGGCATGGCCCGACCGGACCAGCGGCAGCACGCCGTGGGCGCTCAAAGCGGCAAAAACGCCGGATTTGGTCAAGGTGTCGGCGGTGTTGCCAAGCAGCCCCAGGTCCTGCTCCAGCAGGACGCCGGAAACCGCGTCAGCCGGCAGATCGAAGGCCTCGCGCCACAGGCCGGCATGGCCGATGCCGGCTTGGCACTGCGCCATCTGCCGCTGCGTCTTGGCGTTGCTGTCCCGACGGCCCAGCAGCGTGATGCTTTCCACCCAGCCGCGCTCGCACAAAGCCTTCACGAGATCCGCGTGGGTGGCCAGCGCACGCAGGCGGGTATGGGGCAGGCCGAACACCACCAGCCGCAGCCGGCCGCCAGCCGCCAGCGGCCAGGTGCGGGACAGGTCCACGGACCGGGCCGGCACGATATTGGCGCCCACCGGCACCAGGGCACCGCGCCGGGGCTCTGCGGCGAACTCTTCCTGCAGTTGGGTCCAGTAGCGCGGGCAACTGGTGGTCCAGCGGTCCGCCAGCGCCACCAGCTCGGCCACGATCCGCCGCTGCGCGCGCTTGGTCCAGAACGCCCGGCGCCAAATGGGCCCCACGGCATACAGTTCGTGAAACACCACCACGACCCGCCGCTCCGCGCGCTCCGCCTTCCATTGCCGCAGGGCGCGCGGGAGCCAGTCCGGCGCGCCCGAAGGCGCATAGCCGTAGCCCACGTAATGCAGCACCAGCGTGGCCGAATCGATCCGGGTCAAGGCGCTCAGCAATCCTGCCTCGCTGCGCTCGAAGCCGCGGACCAGCACCTGCGGCCAGTCCGCTTGGCTGGCTTCCGCCTTTTCGGTCACCAGCAGCTGCCAGCGGGGCGCGGCTTCTGGCCAGTGCTCCCACAGGCGATAGCAGTAATCGCCGACCCCATCGATGGCAGGCGGCAAACGCGGTGCAATCACGCATAGGCTCATCCAAGTCCTCCTGAAGAAACGGCATCCAGACCGCCGGCTCAGCCACCCGGCGCACGGGAGATCAGACGGCCGACGGCCGATCCCATGAGCAGATCGATGCGCCGCCACAGCAAGTGCGGCTTGGAATACAAGCGGATGGGCGCTTCCACGTGCTGCCAGAAGCCCTTGTCCGCCCGGGTCGGCGGCACGCCGTTCAGCGCCTTGGGCAGCATGGGCTTGCGCCAGGGCTTAGTGACGGCGGCCGCATGGGACATGAAGATACCCGGGATGAAATCCATGCCGTCCGCGCCGATGGTGCTCAGTGGCGTAGCGCCGACCATCAGCGCCAGGTTGAGCACATCCTGGTCATTGCGCAGGTGGGGAAAAGCGTGTTGATCCATCCACATTCGCCGGCAATCGAAAAGCCCCTGCTGCTCGGCGGCGGTCATAAGGGTCTGCCAGAGCCGCAACACGTCACGGTCCCCTTGCCGGAGGCCGACAAAGCCGGCATTGAAGTATCGTTGCAGCTCCCGGCTGCAGGCGAAGCCGCTGTTTTCTGCGAATTCCCGCCAAGCCAGCCGGAACGGATGATCGGCGGGCATGAGGTTGTACATGTCCTCGCACAGGGCCAGGCCCCGGCTGGCCCACTCCTCGAAAAATGACCAGCGGCATTTGATGGTGATGTCCGGATCGATGTAGAACAGGGTCTCCGCTTCCGGGCAGTGGGACTCCCACAGACGCAGCATGAAATCCGGCTTGTAATTGTTGAGATGCTTGTAGGTGTCGAGCGGGATGAAGCGGATGACGCAGTCTTTGGCCACCGCAAACTCCTGGTAGCCGCCGGCCTCACGCAAGGGGTGGGCCCAGACCGGCAGCGCCCCACGGTAGCCCGCCCAGAACACGCCGCGGAATCCGTGGTAGTACAGCGAATTCACCAGCGCTCCCACACCGAAGTGGTAGTCGCCTTCGAACAGGGTGCATACAGTGGATCTCACGCATCCTCCTAGCAAGATGTCTCCTGCGCAGGCAGGCCCCGCCCGGATCGGTCTCGGCACACGCTGCCGGCTGCTATGCGGATCCCGCCGGGGCCCAGGACTGTTGCCGGACGCTCATCCTGATGAGCAGGATCATGTTCACGGACAGGGTGCCCAAGGCCATGGCCAGATTGAGCAGGAAGGCCTCATAGGTCGATTGAACCCCGATCAGGCCGATGAAGGCGACCTGAATCGACAGATTCACGTAGATCAGAAAATGCTGGCCAGCGGTCGCCCCCTTGGCGATCAGCAAGGTGTAAGTGATGCCGGCGATGAAAGCGATCATGGAAGCGGCAATGGCCACCGGCAGCTCCCGATGCAGATCATTGTAGTGCTGCCCCAGGATGAGCAACCACCAGTCCGGCACGACATAGGCGCTCAAGATCAGGATCCCGGCAAAGAGAAAGAGCGCACCCAGCAGCAGGGCGGCCCGCTTGACGAACAGCTCCCGGCTGGCGATGCGGGCAAAATACGGGAGCACGAAAAAGCCGTTCAAAGCACCCAACACGCCCAGGATCTGCCCCAGGCGCCCCAGGGCGCCCACTTGGGCAATCGCCGTGGAGCTGCCGAAAAGGCTGATCAGGAAGATCGAAATCTGTCCCTGGAAGGCGTAGTACAGGGTGCTGGGGATCAGCGGGAAGAAAAAGCGCTTCAGTGCCTGGCTATGCGCCGGATCGCGGGGGGCGGAAAAATCGATGTAGCGCTTGGCCCGGCGAGCCACCAGCAGGCTCTGCACCATCAGCGAGAACAGATTGGCCGCCAGCGCCACCACCGCCAGCGGGAACAGGGCGCAACTTATCCCCGTCACTGCCAGGCGGAGGAACGCGGCCGGCAGATCCGTCCGGGTGACGCTGTCTGCGTCGTGGTAGATCTCGAAGACCGTGCCCCGCAGGCCGATCACCAGCCTGACCCAGATGCTCAGCGTAATGATGAGCAGGACCGTGCCGATCTGGGTGACCGACCAACCGTGCTTGCCGGTCATGAACGGCGTCAGCACGAAGAGCAGCACGATGGCAATGCTGCCGAGCACCCAGCGGTAGCGCTGCGCCGAGGCGATCAGCCGGCTCAGGCTGGTGCGGTCTTCCCGCAGGCGCGCGCCGATGCTCATGACGCCGTGGGACAAGCCGAGATCCGCCACCACCGAAGCCATGCCGAGCATGACGTTGGCGATGGTGTAGAGCGCATACTGCTCCAAGGGCAGCAGGCGCAGCAGCAGCAGCCCCGTCAACAGATTGGTAAGCTGCGTCAGTCCCTGCCCCGCAAGAAACTTGCTCAGCAGCAACGACCAATAGCGCGTCCGATCTTTATTGAACAAGCTCTAGGGCCTCTTTGGTTGGTCCGGATCCACACTGGATTTGGCTGAGTGCCGCAGGGTAGCCTCTGTGCCCCGCCCGCTGATCGGCCGGCAATGGCAGAAGCCGTTTTTAGCAATGGGGTGCTGGGGTTCAGCTCCGCAACAACTTTAGCAAAGTTTCCCGCCCTGGCTATCGGGCTAATTGAGCACCTGCGCCGATGAGAATACCGTGTGGGCAGCCATGGCCAGCCCAGGGGAAAGGCGGCAACACGGGAAAGCGGGGTGCGGATCGCAGGCAAGGCCGGGCGGCCCCCTGTCAACTCCATCCACGAGAACCGGCGCACGCCGACAAACGCGAAGCGGCGGAAAGTCGCCCTTCCGCCGCTTGGCATTGCCTGCTTGCGGGCATCCCCTAGCCGGCCACGATCTTCAGTTCGGCGCGCGTGGCGGGCTGGTGTTCGCCGCGGCCGATGCCGGCGTAGCGGAAGCCGAGGGCCTGCAGCTGCTTGGGGTCGTACTGGTTGCGGCCATCGAAGATGACAGGCTGCTTCATCAGCCGCTTCATGGCCTCGAAGTCCGGGTGGCGGAACGGCTTCCACTCGGTCACCAGCACCATGGCGTCCACGTCCTTGAGGGCATCGTACTGGTGCTCGGTCAGCACCAGCCGGCCGCTCGCGAACCAGTCGGCCGGCAGCGTCGCCCGCGCCGCCTCGCGCGCCACCGGGTCATAGGCCTTGACCGTGGCGCCGGCGGCAATGAGGGCCTCCAGCAATACCACCGAGGAGGCCTCGCGCATGTCGTCGGTGCCGGGCTTGAAGGCCAGCCCCCAGACGCCGAAGTGCAGGCCGCTCAGATCGGCGCCGAAATGGCGGGTGATCTTGTCGAAGAGCACGGTCTTTTGCTGGTTGTTGCGTGCTTCCACGGCGTTGAGCACCTGGGTGTCGAAGCCGTGCTCGGCGGCGGTGCGAATGAGCGCCTTGACGTCCTTGGGGAAGCAGGAACCGCCATAGCCGCAACCCGGATAGATGAAGCTGTAGCCGATGCGCGCATCCGAGCCGATGCCCTCGCGCACGCTCTCCACGTCCACGCCCATGAGATCGCAGAGATTGGCGATCTCGTTCATGAAGGAGATCTTGGTGGCGAGCATGGCATTGGCGGCGTACTTGGTCATCTCCGCCTCGCGCACGCCCATGAAGAGGGTGCGCTCGCGGTTGCGGTTGAACGGCGCATAGAGGTTGCGCATCACCTCGCGCGCCCGCTCGGCTTCGGCGCCGACGATGATGCGGTCGGGGCGCATGAAGTCTTCCACCGCCGCGCCTTCCTTGAGGAATTCGGGATTGCTGACCACGTCGAAGGGGATGTGCACGCCGCGGGCGTCCAGCTCGCGCTGAATGGCGGCCTGCACCTTCTCGGCCGTGCCGACCGGCACGGTGGATTTGTCGACGATGATGCTGTAGGCCTTGAGGTGCTGGCCGATCTCGCGCGCCACGGCGAGCACGTACTGCAGGTCGGCCGAGCCGTCCTCGCCGGGCGGCGTGCCCACGGCGATGAAGTAGAGGTTGGAATCAGCCATGGCTTCCGGCAGGCTGGTGGTGAAGCGCAGGCGGCCTTCCTTGTAGTTGTTGACGACGATGGGCTCGAGCCCCGGCTCGTAGATGGGCAGGATGCCCTGCTTGAGCCCTTCGATCTTGGCGGCATCCACGTCCACGCAGGTGACGTTGCTGCCCATCTCGGCAAAGCACGCCCCGGTCACCAGACCCACATAGCCGGTTCCGATCACGGTAATGTTCACAGGTAGTTCTCCTTGTAATCTTGGTAAGCCAGTTCGATGCCGGTGCGCAGGGCCACGCGCGCACGCCAGCCCAGTTGCTGCAGGCGGCTGACATCCAGCAGCTTGCGCGGCGTGCCGTCGGGCTTGCTCGGATCGAAGACCAATGCACCCCGAAAGCCTACCACGTCGGCCACCAGCTCGGCCAACGCCCGGATGCTGAGGTCCTCGCCGACTCCGATGTTGATCAGCGGCGGCTGTTCCGCCGTCGCCAGCAGCGCCTGATAGCGGGCCGGCGGCAGGTTCAGCAGAAAGAGACAGGCCTCGGCCAGGTCGTCGCTGTACAGGAACTCGCGCCGCGGCGTGCCGGTGCCCCAGACCACCACTTCCCGGGCGCCCTGCTGCTTGGCTTCGTGGAACTTGCGGATCAAGGCCGGCAGCACGTGGGAGGTGTTGAGGTCGTAGTTGTCGCCCGGCCCGTAGAGGTTGGTGGGCATGACCGCCAGGTATTGGGTGCCGTACTGGCGGTTGTAGGCCCAGCACAGTTCGATGCCGGCGATCTTGGCCAGGGCGTAGGGCCGGTTGGTCGGCTCCAGCGGCCCGCTCAGGAGGGAGTCCTCCTTGAGGGGCTGCGGCGCGAGCTTGGGGTAGATGCAGCTCGAGCCCAGGAACAGCAGGCGCTGCACGCCGTGGCGGTAGGCCGCCGGGATGACGTTGAGCTCGATGGCGAGATTCTGCTGCAGGAAGTCCACCGGATAGCTGTGGTTGGCGTGGATGCCGCCGACCTTGGCGGCGGCCAGCAGCACGCACTCGGGCCGCGCCTCGGCGAAGAAGCGCTCCACCGCGGCGGCGTCGGTGAGATCGAGCTCGGCATGGCTGCGGGTAATGAGGTTGGTATAGCCTTGGCGTTGCAGGGCGCGCAGCAACGCCGAACCCACCAAGCCCCGATGCCCGGCCACGTAGATGCGGGCGTCGGGGGCCAGGTAGGGCGCCGGCGTCACGGCTGGCTGAGAGAGGGACGCAGACTGGGTCATGGCGCGCTCACTCCTGCGGCGCAAACACGGAATAACCGTGGTTGCGCACCAGTTCGTCGCGCTGGGCGGCCTGGTAGTCGGCCTGCACCATTTCGCGCACCAGCTCGGCGAAGCGCACGCGCGGGGTCCAGCCGAGCTTTTCCTTGGCCTTGCTGGGGTCGCCGAGCAGGGTCTCGACTTCGGCCGGCCGGAAGTAGCGGGGGTCCACCGCGACGATGACGTCGCCGACGGCCAGGTGCGCACTCGGCTCGCTGAGCCCGGCAATGATGCCCTGCTCCTCCACCCCCTGCCCTTCCCAGCGCAGGCGGATGCCGAGCTCGGCCGCCGCCGCCTCGACGAACGCGCGCACGCTGTGCTGCTCGCCGGTGGCGATGACGAAGTCCTCGGGCTGCGCCTGCTGCAGCATCAGCCATTGCATTTCCACGTAGTCGCGCGCATGGCCCCAGTCGCGCTTGGCCGAGAGATTGCCCAGATACAGGCAGTTCTGCAGGCCCAGCTTGATGCGCGCCAGCGCCCGGGTGATCTTGCGGGTGACGAAGGTCTCGCCCCGCAGCGGCGATTCGTGGTTGAAGAGGATGCCGTTGCAGGCGTACATGCCGTAGGCTTCGCGGTAGTTGACGGTGATCCAGTAGGCGTAGAGCTTGGCGACGGCATAGGGGCTGCGCGGGTAAAAGGGCGTGGTCTCCCGTTGCGGGATCTCCTGCACCAGGCCGTAGAGCTCGCTGGTGGAGGCCTGGTAGAAGCGGGTGGTCTTTTCCAGGCCGAGGATGCGCAGGGCTTCCAGGAGGCGCAGGGTGCCCAGGGCGTCGGAGTTGGCGGTGTATTCGGGCTCCTCGAAGCTGACCGCCACGTGCGACTGCGCCGCCAGGTTGTAGAGCTCGTCCGGCTGCACCTGCTGGATGATGCGCAGCAGGCTCGAGGAGTCGGTCAGGTCGCCGTGGTGCAGGATGAAGCGGCGCTGCGGCTCGTGCGGATCCTGGTAGAGGTGGTTGATGCGATCGGTGTTGAACAGCGACGTGCGCCGCTTGATGCCGTGCACCTCATAACCCTGCTTGAGCAAAAACTCCGCCAAATACGCTCCATCCTGCCCCGTCACCCCGGTGATCAATGCTTTCTTCATTTATTCTCCCCGCACAAGTGCTTGGTAGCATACAGAGTTTTCATGAATCGGCGCTGCGACATGCTTTCGGCCATTCCCGACGGAACTGGCTCGCGAATGCAGCCTTCCCCAGCCGACAGACAAAGCACTAACCCACCATCTTGGGCAGCACCATGTCCGCCTGCTTGGCCACCAGTTCCTCGTTCCCGATGCCCAGTTCCTGGCAGTAGTGGCTGAGGTATTGGGCGAAGGCTTGGCCGACCTGCGGGTGGCGCAGGGCGTATTCGAGGGTGGCCTTGAGGTAGCCGAGCTTGTCGCCGCAGTCAAAGCGCTGACCGGCAAACTGGTAGGCCAGCACCTGCTTTTCTTCGAGCAGCCGGGCAATGGCGTCGGTGAGCTGGATCTCGCCGCCCGCCCCCGTCGGGGTGTGCTCCAGGTGATGGAAAATGCGCGCCGGCAGGATGTAGCGGCCGATCACCGCCAGGTTGGAGGGCGCCGTCTCGGGACTGGGCTTTTCCACCAGGCCGGCAACATGGTGCAGCCGCTCGTCCCAGGGCTTGCCGTCCACCACGCCGTAGTGCTTGGTCTCGGCGCGCGGCACTTCCTGCACCGCCAGAAGACCGACGTTGTAGCGCTCGAAGCGCTCGACCATCTGCGCCAGTACCGGCTGCTCGGCCAGGATGAGGTCGTCGGCCAGCAAGACGGCAAAGGGCTCGTCGCCGATCACCGGGCGCGCGCAGTAGACCGCGTGCCCCAGCCCCAGCGGCTGGGCCTGGCGGATGAACACCGCCGAGACGTGCTTGGGCAGAATCTTGCGCACCTGCTCCAAGAGCGCCTGCTTGCCGCGGCTTTCCAGTTCCGCTTCGAGTTCGTAGGAGACGTCGAAGTGGTCGGCAATGGCGCGCTTGCCGCGCCCGGTGACAAAGATGAGCTGGTCGCAGCCGGCGGCAATGGCTTCCTCGGCGGCATACTGGATCAGCGGCTTGTCGACAATCGGCAGCATCTCCTTCGGGCTGGCCTTGGTCGCCGGCAAAAACCGCGTCCCCAATCCACCCACCGGAAATACCGCCTTGCGTATCTTGGTCATCTGCGTGCCTCTCAACCTTTGGTGTGATCGTTGTTTTAGTAATATGTAAGGATCGGACCCGGGCCGATCGATATCGTTCGCCTTTGCGCCGGTTTTTCCGAGGGGGCGGCGTGTGGCCCCCCGGGGCGTTTTTTCGCGAGCAAGCTCGCTCCTACAGGTTGTGCTGCCCTCACCCTGGGCCGCTCCCGGCGGGAGAGGGAGCAAAGCGGGTTGCGGGCTTGCCCGCTCCGACGCTGCGTGCCGGACGTTGCAGGAGCGGGCTGGCCCGCGAATCACGCCGGACGAAAGGCCGGTCACGAGCAAGCTCGCTCCTACTGCTTGTGGCCGCGGGATGCCGCGGCGGCAGCGGGAACTGATCGCGGACAGTTGATTCCCGCAATCCTGGGCTGCGGGGGGCTGCGCGATAAAGAAAATGTTTATCGCGAGCAAGCTCGCTCCTACGGCCCGTGCCGGTCGCTGCGGGGCTGGAGTCAGCGGCCCCAGGTGTAGCGGCGCAGGAGAGCCAGGCGTTCGGCCTGCTCGGGGTCCTGGCGCTGGCGCTCGGCGGCTTCGCGGATGAAGGCCCAGAAGATGCCGATGAACAGGCCCACCACGCCGGCCAGGGCAACCATGAGCATGCGCTTGGGCTTGCTCTTGTGGGCCGGCGGCGTGGCCGGATCGAGCACCTGGATCAGCGGCGCCTCCTTGGCCTCGTCCAGCCGCGCCATCTCGTACTGCTTGGCCATGAGCTCGAAGAGCGCCTCGCGGTATTTCACCTCGCGCAGTTGGCGGCCATAAGCCAGCCCCAGCCTCGGCACTTCGCCGGTGGGCGTCATGACGTCGCCCTTGGCCTCGGGGTTGCTCTGCTCCAACTGCCGCAGCTTGGCCCGCAGGGCGTCCAGCTCCTGCAGGGCGCGGGCGTAGTCGGGATTCTGGGCGGTGGCGAAGGCGCGCATGCCGGCCAGCTGCACTTCCTTGGCGGCGATTTCCGCCTTGGCCTGCGCCACCGCCTGCATGACCATGCTGGCCTGCATGGTGGGCTGGATGACGCCGGTCTTTTCCTGGATGGCCCGCAACTGGTCCTCGGCCTCGGACAGCTGGGTGTGGGCCGTCTTCAGCTGGCGCTCGAAGAACACGCGCTGCTGCGAGGCCTCGCCGACGGCGAGCTTGTCGGTGAGGCCCTCCAGCGCGGTCACGTAGGCGTTGGCCAGCTTGGCGGCGAAGCGGGGGTCCTTGTCGTCCACGGCGATGCTGATGATGTTGTCCTTGCCCGCCTTGATCTCGGTGTTGGCTTCCAGCGCCTTGTAGGTGTCGTCCAGGGTCTTGGTCTTGTAGCGCTTCTGCAGGTCGTACTTGTCGATCAGGGTCTTGGCGACGGTGCGGCTCTTGAGCATGCCGATGTAGAGGTCGTTGGGGGTCTTCAGCCCCAACGCGCCGCCCGCCAAGCCGGCCATGCCGCCCAGGGTCTGGGCCAGCATGGCCGCGGCGCCGCTTTGCTGCTGCTGGGGCGGCAGGATCTTGGTGGTGGCCGTGTAGATGGGGGTCATCAGCAGGCTGGCCGCCACCGCGGCCAGCACCAGGACGAGGGTGACCGTGGCGATCAGGCGCTTGCGCTTGGCCAGCACGATCAGGAGATCCAGCAGGGAGATCTCCTCCTCGTCCCGGTCCGCCGCTCTGCCGTCCCGCTGGTCCATGTCGCGCGTGGGCGTAGTCATGCCGTGGTCCTCACAGGCGCACGGCGATCAGCGCCGTGGTCGCGATCTGCATGACGATCTGGGTGATGTCGCGCAGCTCGCGCAGCCAGGCCACCCGCTGGGTCTGCAGGGGCACCACCACGGTGTCGCCGGGCAGGGCCGGCTCGCCCTCCAGTCCGCTGAACCAGCCGCGCTGGCGGTTGCTGACCACCGAGCCGTCCGCCCGGATCACATAGAGGCTGCCCTTGTCGCCGTCGCGGGTCGGCCCGCCGGCCTGGGCCAGGTAGTCGCCGATGTCGGCCTTGGGCTTGTAGATGAAGGCGTTCTGGTTGTAGACGGTGCCCATGACGTTGACCAGCACCGGCTTGACCGGCACCACCAGGCGGTCGCCGTCTTCCAGCGGCAGCTCCGGCAGTGCGCCCACGTCACGGGCATCGGGCGCCAGGCCGAGCACGATGCGGCCCTGCGGCTGCGCCTGGCGCAGGCGCGCCAGCAGCGCGCGCTGCGCCTCGTACTGCGCCCGGGCCGCCGCCGCGGCGTCGGGGCTCAGGGCCTGGGCCGCCGCCCGCGCGGCACTCTGGTTGATCTCCTGCTCCAGGTTGTCGAGGGTCTCCTTCAGGCGCTCCTGCTGCAGCCTGCGCACTGAGTCGCGGGTCAGGCTGGCGCCGAAGAGGAAGGCCTGGTCGGTGAGGCCGCCGGCGCGCTGGATGATGGTGCGCAGCGTGTCGCCGGGCATGACCTGGTAGATGCCGGGGTTGCGCACTTCGCCTTCCAGACGGACGAACTTGGTCTTCCGGGCTTCGGGGACCTGCACGTCGTCCTTGGAGAAGATGGTGATCACGTCGCCGGGCTGCAGCAGCACGTTGTCACGGGGATCGCCGTCGAGGAGCGCCCGGCCCAGGTTGAAGGGGATGAGCTGGGTGCTGAGATCCGACGGGTTGATGCGTTCGATGACGGCGTAGTCCCAGTTGGGCTCGGGCAGGGTGCGGGTGATCTCCGCCGCGGCGCTTTTTTCAGCTCCCGGCTTGGCCTGGGTCTCGCCGAGCGTAGCGGTTTCGGTCTTCACCGGCTGCCCACCCGGTTGCGCCGCCGCGCTGCCGGGCTCGGCGGCCTGGTCGGCGGCTTTCGCCTCGGCCCGGCGCGGGGCCTGCGGCTTGGCGTAGATCTGGCTGTAGAGCTGGCTCCAGTAGGCCTGGTTGATCAGGCTTTCCTTGTTGGGGATGAGATCCTTGATGCGCATGCCCTGGGTCCAGGGATAGCGCCCCGGCCAGGCCACGTTGCCGCGCAGGGTGACGGCGTTGTCGAACTTGGTGGGCACGGCGAAGACGCGCACCAGATCGCCGTCGTGGACCTGACGGGCCCGCCCGGCGTCGTCCAGCGGCAGCTCTTCGATCTGGCGACGCTCGCGGTTGACGATGCGCTCGATGTTGACCTTCTGGCCGTAGGCCGTGGAGGCCAGGCCGCCGGCGAGATCCAGCAGCTGTCCCAGGCTGGTGGGGCCTTTCAGCTCGTAGATGGCGGGCACGTTCACGTTGCCGGCCACCGCCGCCAGCGGGCCGACCGGCGGGATGAAGATGACGTCGCCGGGCAGCAGGGGCAGGTCCTTGGACTTGTCGCCGCGCAGCAAGAGGTCGTAGAGGTCGAATTCGGCGACGAGCTTGCCTTGGCGCTTGAGCTGGATGGCGCGCAGGGAGCCTTGCGGGCTGGGGCCGCCGGCGGCGAAGAGGGCGTTCACCAGCGTGCTCAGGGAGGAGATGGTGTAGGTGCCGGGCTGGCTGGCCTGGCCCAACACGAAAACCTGAATGGAGCGCAGCTGCCCCATGCTCACGTCCAGATCGAAATTCTGGTAGACGCGGCCGATGGCGGTACGCAGGTAGTCGCGCAGGCTGGAAAACTTGAGGCCGGCCACGTGGATATTGCCGATGGTGGGCACGTAATAGTTGCCGTAGCGGTCCACCGTGGCGCGGTAGTCGATGTCCACCTGCCCCCAGGCCCGCAGCATGATCTCGTCGCCCGGGCCGATCTGATAGTCGCCGGGCACCGGCACGTTCTCGACCGGGGCGAAGGTGGAAGGCGCCTGCTGGAAGAACTGCTGGCCGAAGAGCGGGAGCTGGGTGGAAATGCCGAGGTTTTCGCCCTGGGCGACGAACTTCTGGAACGGGCTCTCCGCCGGGGGCGCCTTTTCACGCTCGTCGCCCGTTTTGAGCCGGGTCTTTTCCGCGGGCGTGCCGCCGCGGATGGTGGGCTTGCCCACGCCACCCAAGGAGGGCGCGGAGACGGAATAAGCGGGCAGGCCGCCGCCCTGGCCCTGTAGCGTCTGCGTGGTGCTGGGCAGCTGCATCGGCAGTTGGGCCGAGCCGCCGGCCTGCGGCGCCGCTTGCATCTGGCTTTGCAGCAAGGCGGCGGCCACCGCCGGATCTATCTCCTGCGCGTGGCCGCGTTGGGGAAGAGCATAGGAAATCGCAATGAGGAAAACAACGACGAGCAAGCGCCGGCTATTGGCAAGCATTAGGTACCCTGCTAAATTCCACGCCCTAAAGAGTTCATCAAATAGAACACAACAACGGGTTTTCAACGGGAAGCCACTATCATGAAATTGAAACTTTGGCCGCAACGGCTCCGGCGGACTTCTGCCATGCTGGTAGCAGGCATGCTGGCATATTCTTCCCTTGCCTGGGGCGCAGACTACAACATCAACGTTGCCCAAGGCAACTCCGCCCCGGACAATGTATTTTTCGCACCTTATTTCAAAATATCCGCCGATGCCTCAGCAGGTCCGGCGCAGACGATGGCCGCCGCCGACCCGTTGGCCGGACGCATCAGCAGTCCCGACATCTCAGCGCCCGATCCGGCCGCGCCCGCCGCCATGCCGGCCCCCGCCCCGGCAGGAGCGGCCAGCATCGATAGCGCGGCCGCCGCGCCGCAGACGCCGCCCCGCTGGTGGCACACCACCGCCGGCAAGGCCGCCATCGCCATTGGCGCCACCGGCCTGTCCATGCTGGCGGATCGCGAGCTGGACCAGTGGGCCAAGCGCAACCATGAAAAAGATCTGAACCGCATCCTCGGCGACACCAAGGACATCCTGCCGATCTACGCCATCGGCTTCGCCGCGGCCACCAGCTTCCAGAGCCCCTGGGCCAACGAGAAGCTGGCCCACGCCTCCACCGTGGCGCTCGCCGCCGGGGCGCTGACCTACGTCGAAACCATCGCCATCAAGCAGATCACGGGCCGCTGGCGGCCGGGCGATACGGATGATCCCACCAAGTTCGAGCCCTTCAGCGGCAAGTACGACGTGTTCCTGAACGGCCCGTCCTTCCCTTCCGGGCACACCTCTCTGTCCTGGGCGGTGGTGACACCCTACGCCAAGGCCTATGACGCGCCCTGGCTCTATGCCCTGCCGGTGATCTCCGGCGTCGGGCGCGTGCTGGACGATGCGCATTGGTTCTCGGACGTGGTCGCCGGCGGCTTTCTCGGCTACTACACCGCGGATTTCCTTTATCACCGCTTCCCCAAGGGCGACGTGGGCATGCTGTTCACGGGCAACGGGCTCGGGGTGTTCGGGAAGTTTTGAGGAAACCTGAGCTGGTGTCGGCGTCTGGCCAAGCTCGCCAGAGGGAATGCAGTAGCGGGCTGGCTTGTCATCGCGCGACGGCCGGGATGATGAATCATCGCGGGCAAGCCCGCTCCTACGGCTGGCGGCGGCAGCGCGGTCCGGGGCGATAGTCGGGCCTTCGCACCACTGTCCCCTCACCCTGCCCTCTCCACCAAGGGAGAGGGTGTCCCGGGCGACTGCGGCGCCGTGCCAAGCCTGGCGGACCGGCATCCCAGGCTGTGGGAGCGGGCTTGCCCGCGATTGCGCGCTGGTCGGCACAGTGGATCGCGAGCAAGCTCGCTCCTACGGCCGGACGCGACACCGCGGCGGCCGGGCGTGGTGAGGGGTGAACCCGTGGGTGTTCGCGACTGAAGCCGCTCCTTCCTCTTCCTCTTCCTCTTCCTCTTCCTCCCTCTTCCTCCCTCTTCCTCCCTCTTCCTCCCTCTTCCTC
>NZ_AUIS01000026.1 GCF_000423825.1 Thermithiobacillus tepidarius DSM 3134 | reverse complement strand
GTGACCATCCGCGACATGCGCGAGGCCGGCATCTTCATCGACCGCATCATGGCGTGGGACAACAACTTCATCGATCATGTGAACTTCTTCCGCAACGGCGTGGGCATCAAGCAACAGGTGGACCCGAACTGGAGCGGCGGCGACAACCCCGGCATGGCCTACCTGGACAAGAACGTGTTCTACAACTGCCAGTTCGTCCAGAACGGCCGCGGCCTGGACTGGCCCGCCAAACGCCAGAACAACCTGAACGCCTTCGTCAACTCCCTGTTCCAGGACAACCGCGAGTATGCGGCCTACATGGCCAACAACGACTCCACGTTGTTCGTCAACACGGACTTCATCAACAACGGCGGCAACCCCAGCGTGCAGAACAACAAGCCGATCAGCTACGTCGGCTGCTACTTCCGCGCCGATGACCGGGGCGTGGCCATGATCGGTCCGGACTCGGGCGTCGAAGGCAGCAGCTTCGACCGCGGCTCATCGACCAAGGCGACCATCCTGGCCGGTTCGGGCAAGGGCTACTTCTACAACAGCACCGCCAACATGCCCTTGGGCAACCTGAGTTCCGGGCTGCTGATCAACAACAGCTTCTCGGCCAATGGCTCGCTGAGCCAGCAGGCGGTACTGGTGCAGAACGGCGCGACCTACGCGCTGGTGCCCGGCACGCCCAGCCCGATGCCGCAGCTGCTCTTCGGCAAGGCCCTGCTGTAAAGGGGCCTGCCTCGACTGTCCGGATGGCGGCAACAACGCCATCCGGGGTTTTTTGTCCACGAAAAAGCGCGCCGATTGGCGCGCTTTTTTCTTGTCCCGGATCCATCCTTCAACCGAGGAAAAGCTGATAGGCGGGGTTGCCCCCCTCCTCCGCGTACGGGTATCCCAACTGCTCCAGAAAACGTTGAAATTCGGGCAGCTCCGCCGGCGGCACCTCGATGCCGGCCAGCACCCGGCCGAAATCGGCGCCGTGGTTGCGGTAGTGGAACAGGCTGATGTTCCAATGCCCGCCCAGCTTGTCGAGGAATTCCATCAGCGCGCCGGGCCGCTCGGGAAACTCGAAGCGGTATACCAGCTCGTTGCGCACCTCGGGCGAATGGCCGCCGACCAGATGGCGAATGTGCAGCTTGGCCATTTCGTCGTCGGACAGATCGGTGGTGGCATAGCCTTGCCGGCTCAGCGTCTCGGTCAGGATTCGGGCGTCCTTGCGCGACTGAGTGCTGATGCCCACGAAGATATGGGCGCTGTCGCGACCGCTCAGCCGGTAGTTGAATTCGGTGATCACCCGTCGGCCGATGGCCTTGCAGAAGGCGCGGAAGGCTCCGGGCCGCTCGGGAATGGTCACGGCAAAGAGCGCCTCGCGCTGCTCGCCCAGCTCCGCCCGCTCGGCCACGAAGCGCAGGCGGTCGAAGTTCATGTTGGCGCCGGACAGGACGGCCACGAGGCGCTGGCCGCTGACGCCTTCGCGCGCCACATAGGCCTTCAGCCCCGCCACCGACAGGGCACCGGCGGGCTCCATCACCGCGCGAGTGTCGTCGAAGACGTCCTTGATGGCGGCACAGATCTCATCGTTGCTGACGCGGATGATCTCGTCCACAGTATCCTTGACGATAGCGAAGGTGTGCTCGCCCACCTCGCGCACTGCCACACCGTCGGCGAAGATGCCCACCTGATCCAGGGCGATGCGCCGGCCAGCCTGCAGGGACTGGTACATGGCGTCGGCCTCGAAGGGCTCCACGCCGATGATGCGCACCTGCGGCATCAGCACCTTGAGAAAGCCGGCCACCCCGGCAATCAGCCCGCCCCCTCCTACGGGCACAAAGACGGCGTCCAGATGGCCGTGGCTCTGGCGCAGGATCTCGTCGCCGATGGTGCCCTGGCCGGCGATCACCAGCGGATCGTCGAAAGGAGGGATGAAGGTCAGCCCCGTTTCCGCCACCAGCCGGTCGCAATGCGCCTTGGCGTCCGAATAGCTGTCGCCCGCCAGCACCACCTCGGCGCCATAGGCGCGCACGGCGTCCACCTTGATCTCCGGGGTGGTCTGCGGCATGACGATGACGGCCCGGATGCCCAGCCGCTGGGCCGAGAAGGCCACCCCCTGGGCGTGATTGCCGGCGCTCGCCGTGATCACCCCCCGCGTCCGCTCCGCCTCGCGCAAGTGGGCGATCATGTTGTAGGCGCCGCGCAGCTTGAAGCTGAACACGGGCTGCAGGTCCTCGCGTTTGAACGACACCGCGTTGTGCAGCCGGCGCGACAGATTAGCGGCCGCCTCCAGCGGCGTCTCCCGGGCCACGTCGTAGACGCGGCTGGTAAGGATTTGTCGGATCAGGGTATTCAGCATGGGGGCTCGGGGTGTGCAAAAACCATAACATAGCACAAGCGGGAGGTGCGTGCTGAATCGGAGGCTGTGAACGGACGAGGCGTCCCGCTCAGCTCCCGAGCACCCCCTCGAAATACCCCAGCAAATGCGCTGGCAGCCACTGCAAATGCCCCGGAAACGCCCCCGCCACGAACCCCACGTGCCCCCCGGCAGATTGGTAGTCCAAGCGCACCTGCTCGGATACGTCAGCCGACCCGGGCAGGGCGTCGGCGGGGCAGAAGGGATCGTCCAGGGCGTTGAGCAGCAGGGTCGGCACTCGAATGTGCGGCAGGTGGGGCTTGCTGGATGCGCGGCGCCAATAGTCGTCCACCCCGAGAAAGCCGTGCAGGGGCGCGGTCACGGTATCGTCGAAGGCGCGCAGGGTACGCGCACGGCGCAGGGCCCGGGCGTCGAAGAGCTCGGGAAAGCGACGCAGGCGGGCGGCTGCATTGGGCTTGAGGCTGCGCAGGAAATGCCAGGTGTAGAGGCGGTTGAAGCCGGCATCCAGGGCCGCGCCCGCCGCCGCCAGATCCATCGGCGCGCAGACCGCGGCGGCGGCATCCAGCCAGCGGCCGGCCGCCGCCCCGGCTTCGCCCAGATACTTGAGCAGCATGTTGCCGCCCAGGGAGACGCCGACGCCAAGGCAAGGCGCATCGCGCTGCCGCCCCAGGCGCTCCAGGATCCAGCCGATCTCCGCGCTATCGCCCGCGTGGTAGGCGCGCGGCAGACAGTTCAGCTCGCCGCTGCAGCCGCGAAAGTGCGGCACCACGCCGCGCCAGCCACGCGCCCGCAGGGCGGCCATCAGGGCGCGGGCGTAGTGCCCGCCGGAATTGCTCTCCAGGCCATGGAAGAGCACCAGCAACGGCGCATCCGCCGGCCCGTCGATCCAGTCCAGATCCAGGAAATCGCCATCCGGGGTGGCCCAGCGTTCGCGCCGATACGCCACCGGCGGCCGCGGGGCGAGCAGCGCGGCGTAGATGGTTTGGGCATGGCCGCCGCGCAGCCAGGCGGGCGGCTGAAAAGGCGTCAGAGGATCGCCCGCCCGCACCGGGCGGACAAGCGCGCAGCGAGGCGGCGTCAAGCGCGCGCCCCGGGCGTCTCAATCCTCGATGTAAGCGCCATGCTCCTTGAGGAAGTTCTCCAGCTCTTCCAGGCAGCTGCCGCAGCCGGAGCCGCAGGCGGCGTGGACCATGGTCAGGTCCATGAAAGGCAGCGGCTCGGCGCGCTGCCGGGCCAGGATCTCGTTGAAGCTGGCCTCGGAGCAGCAGCAGTAGGGGCTCAAGTCCACTTCGGCGGACTTGTCTTGGTTCTTGGCTTGGGCGGACATGGGAACTCCACTACAGAAAATTGGCCTATGCTTAGACAGAGGACAGCGCAAGAGTTTCGTGGCTTATGATATTGAGTTCCGGGCCTGGAGCCAAGGAACGCTTGGCGCTTTGCGCCCCTGCCGGGCTACGGGCTGACACGGCCATGCTTTCCCAGCGCACCCTCTAGATCAGAGGATGCCATTATCCCCTAGATCGCAGCAGAAGGAAATCCCGCCGAACAAGATGCGGCATCGTTCAACGGACATTGACGAGGTTGCTTATGACAATGATATGGGTGTTGGTGGCCAATGCCAGCGAGGCACGACTTTTCTTGAATCGCGGCTGCAACAAGGGGCTGGAACTGGTAAAGGAGATGCACCATCCCGACAGTCGCAAAAAGGGGGTGGATCTGGTGGCGGATGCCCCGGGCCGGATGCAGCAGAGCTTCTCGCCGGGCGCACGTCCCGCCATGGAACCGGCCACCCAGCCCAAGGAAGTCGAAGCCCAGCGTTTTGCCCAGGAGCTGGCCCAGCAGCTGCAAAGCGGGCGCACGGGCAATCAGTATGACCGCCTCGTCCTGGTGGCGCCGCCGAGCTTCCTCGGCCTGCTGCGCGACAGCCTGGACGGCCCGACGGCGGGCCTGATCCTGGATACTCTGAACAAGGACTACACCAAAAGCGACGAGCGGGAGCTGGTGACGCATCTCAGCAAGATCATGTGCCCCTAGAGACGCCCGTCCGCTTGCTGCTGTACAGACACAATGGCCCCCACGGGCCATTGTGGTTATGAGCGGGGCTACAAGGTCGGCCAGGCTATAACCCCGACCGCTCCTGATTTACAATGCAGGTTTTCATCTCTTAGGAATCGTCCATGATCCTCAGCATGACCGCCTTTGCCCGGCGCGAGACGCACAGCGCCCTGGGCTCCCTGTCCTGGGAACTGCGCACGGTGAACCACCGTTATCTCGAGATCAGCCCGCGCCTGCCGGAGGATCTGCGCGGCCTGGAAATGCGGGTACGGGAACAGATCCAAAAGCGCATCCGACGCGGCAAGGTGGATGCCACCCTGCGCTGGACGCCGCCCGTGGCCGGCGAGAACGGCGCGCTGGCGGTCAACGAGGCGCTGCTCAACGATCTGGCGCGTCTGGCCGCGCAGGTGGGCTTTCGCGTGGAAGCGCAGGCGCCGCTGTCGGCGCTCGACTTCCTCAAGTGGCCGGGCGTGCTGCAGAGCCCGAGCGTGGATCTCGAGCAGCTGCACGAGGCGGCGCTGGCGCTGCTGCGCGATGCCTTGCGCGAACTGGTGGACAGCCGGGCGCGCGAGGGCGAGAAGCTGGCGGCACTGCTGCGCGAGCGCCTGGACGCCATCGAGGCCACGGTGGCCGAGGTGCGCGCCCGCGTCCCCGCCCTGCTGGCCGATTACCGCAGCCGCCTGGAAGAACGCCTGGGCGAGCTGCGCGACAAGGTCGACCCGGCGCGCCTGGAACAGGAGATCGTGCTCTTTGCCACGCGCATCGACGTGGCCGAGGAACTGGATCGCCTGGACACCCACGTCGGCGAGGTGCGCCGCATCCTCGGCAGCGACGAGGCCGTCGGCCGGCGCCTGGACTTCATGATGCAGGAGCTGAACCGCGAAGCGAATACGCTCGGCTCCAAATCCGCAGACGCGCAAACCACCCAGGCCGCCGTGACCCTGAAAGTACTGATCGAGCAGATGCGCGAACAGGTGCAAAACATCGAGTGACGAACCATGAGGGCCGAGTGCCGAGACAACGGCCTGTCGCCGCTCCCGGCCGGGCGTCGTCCCGCCTCCGCGTTCAGCAAGCCAAAAAGAAAGGAATAACCGTGCAAACGCCATCCCACGCAGGCATTCTGTGGATCATTTCCGCGCCCAGCGGGGCCGGGAAGACGACTTTGAGCCGGGCGCTGATCGAACAGACGCCCGATCTGCGCCACTCGGTATCCTACACCACGCGTCCACCCCGCCCCGGCGAGCGGGATGGCGAGCACTACCATTTCGTGGATACCGCCACCTTCGAGCACATGGTGGAAGAGGGCGCCTTCCTGGAGCACGCGCACGTCTTCGGCAATCACTACGGCACCGGCGAGGACTGGGTGAAGCGCCAGCTGCTGATCGGCACTGACGTGCTGCTGGAAATCGACTGGCAGGGGGCGCGCCAGGTGCGCGAGCGCCTGCCCAAGCAGACGGTCAGCATCTTCATTCTGCCGCCGTCCGCCGATGTGCTCGAGGCGCGGCTGCGCGACCGCGGCCAGGACAGCGAGGAGGTCATCGCCCTGCGCACCCGCGAAGCGCAGCGGGAGATGATGCACTACGACGAGTACGATTACGTGGTGGTCAACGACCAGCTCGACGTCGCCTTGGCCCAATTGCGCTGCATCGTCAATGCCGAGCGGCTGCGCCTCAGCCGGCACACCGAGGAAATGCGCCAGCGCACGCGGGAACTCCTGCGGCTGTAGCGCTATCCAAAACAGGCACCTGCCGCCTGCTGCGCGGATCGGCACCCGGTCCGCACCGACTGGCATCCGTACGCCAAATGACGTAAGATGTTGTTTTGATTAACCCCCTTTTTGGATCGGCAAGGACACCCCAATGGCTCGCATCACCGTAGAAGACTGCCTGGAACACGTCAGCAACCGCTTTCAACTGACCCTGGTCGCCGCCCGCCGGGCCCGCCAGATCGCCATGGGCTCGGCGCCCAGGATCAACGACGACAAGGACAAGCCCACGGTGATCGCCCTGCGCGAAATCGCCGCCGGCAAGGTCGGCCTCGAAGTGCTGGACGAGCCCGTGTCCCCGCCGCGGGAGTTCTCGCCGCCGCCCTACCGGCACGAGGACGAGGCCTGACGCCTGAAGGAAGCGTATGACGCTCCCCACTCCCGCCGCCAGCGAGACCGCCAGGCACCAGGGTGACGCGCCGGCGGCGCTGTCCCGCTTCGTGCCTGACGCCCTGGCCGTCCCGGAACCGCCAGGGGAGCAGGCCTTCGCCCCCCTGCAGGAGGCGTTGCGCCAGTACATGGAGCCGGAGGAAATCGCCGGCGCCCATGCCGCCTTCGTGTATGCCGCCCACGCCCATCATGGCCAGGCCCGCCGCAGCGGCGAGCCCTACATCCTGCACCCGCTGGCGGTGGCCGGCATCCTCGCCGAGCTGCGCCTGGACCTGCCCTCCATCCAGGGAGCGATCCTGCACGACGTCATCGAGGACACGGGCGTCAGCAAGGAGGAGCTGAGCCAGTACTTCGGCGAGACCGTGGCCGACCTGGTCGACGGCGTCACCAAGTTGGGCAAGGTGCAGTTCGAAACCTCCGAGGAAGCGCAGGCGGAGAATTTCCGCAAGATGCTGTTGGCCATGTCCAAGGACATCCGCGTGGTGCTCATCAAGTTGGCCGACCGGCTGCACAACATGCGCACCATGGGCGTCATGGCCTCGGAAAAGCGCCGGCGCATCTCGCGCGAGACGCTGGAGATCTACGCGCCCATCGCTCAGCGCCTGGGCATCAATCCGATCCGCATCGAGCTCGAAGAGCTGGCCTTCGCCCACCTCTATCCCAAGCGCTGGCATGCCCTGTCCGAGGCGGTCCGGGCCGCGCGCGGCAACCGCAAGGAAGTGGTGACCAAGATCCGCGCCGCCATCGAGGAACGCCTGCGCCAGGAAGGCATCGAGGGCCGGGTGGTGGGCCGCGAGAAGCATATCTACAGCATCTACCAGAAGATGCAGAAGAAGTGCCTGTCCTTCAACGCCGTCAACGACATCTACGCCTTCCGCATCATCGTGGACACGGTGGACACCTGCTACCGGGTGCTGGGCCTGGTGCACAATCTGTACAAGCCCATTCCGGGCCGCTTCAAGGACTACATCGCCATCCCCAAGGCCAACGGCTACCAGTCCCTGCACACGGTGGTCTTCGGCCCCTTCGGCCATCCCATCGAGGTGCAGGTCCGTACCGAGGACATGCACCGGGTGGCCGAAGCGGGGGTGGCCGCCCATTGGCTCTACAAGACCGGCGAGCAGTCCACCAGCAGCGCCCAGCAGCAGGCGCGCGCCTGGCTGCAACAGCTGCTGGAACTGCAGCAGCAGGGCGGCGACTCGCGCGAGTTCCTGGAAAACGTGAAGATGGACCTCTTCCCCGACCAGGTCTACGTCTTCACCCCCAAGGGCAAGATCATGAGCCTGCCGCACGGCTCCACCACGGTGGACTTCGCCTATGCGGTGCACACCGACATCGGCAATCACTGCATCGCCGCCAAGGTCAACGACCAGTTCGTGCCGTTGCGCACGCCGCTCGCCAATGGCGATCACGTGGAGATCATCACCGCGCCGTCGGCCGCGCCCAATCCGGGCTGGCTGGATTTCGTGGTCACCGGCAAGGCGCGCACCAACATCCGCGCCCATCTCAAGAACATGCAGCGCACCGAGGCCGAGGCCATGGGCCGGCGTCTGCTGGACAAGGCGCTCAACTCGCTGGGCGGCAAGCTGGACGACGTGCTGATCGAGGACTGGCAGCGCATCCTGCCCACCTTCCGGATGGACACGCCCACGGCCCTGTTCGAAGCCGTCGGCATGGGCGAGGTCTTCCCGCTGGTGGTCGCCCACAGCCTGTTGCCGGAGCCGCTGGGCCCTCTTGAGGAAACGGACGCCCTGGCCGAGCGGAGCAAGAATTTCTCGCTCAGCATCCGCGGCACCGAGGGCATGCCGCTGACGCTGGCACGCTGTTGCCGGCCCATCCCGGGTGATCCCATCGTCGGCTTCGTCACCGCCGGGCGCGGCATCGTCGTGCACACTCCGGACTGCCCCAATATCGGCGAGTGGCGCAAGCGCCGCGACAAATGGGTGGACGTGCAGTGGGACCCGGAAGCCAGGGGCGAATACCCGGTCACCATCCGTGCCGTGGTCGAGCACGCCCGCGGCGTGCTGGCCAAGCTGGCCACCCTCATTGCCGAGGAAGGCTCCAACATCAACCACGTGGACATCGAGGAGAAGGACGGCCTCTACACGGGAATCACCTTCACCATCGACGTAGCCAACCGGGATCACCTGGCCCGCATCATGCGTGCGCTGCGCTCCCTGCCCGTGGTATCCCGCATCCAACGCCTGAAGGGGTAGCACGCCGGTGAGTCCAAATCTATCCGCCGGTCCGAACCTGGACCGCCTCCTGCTCGTCGGTGTCGACGAGGTGCTGAACTACCCCCTCTTCCATGTCGGCACCAGCGTGATCCGCCCCGTGGGCGTCCTGCAGTTCCTGCTGATCCTCGCCCTTGGCTGGTGGTTGTCCAAGGCGGTGCGCCACGCCGTCACCCGCCTGTCCGCCGGCGGCGTGCGCTTCGATCCCGGCGCCGCCTACACCCTGTCGCGCATCCTGCATTACGCCATCCTCGGCATCGCCGTAGTGCTCGCCCTGTCCAGCATGGGCGTCAACCTGAGCAACCTGGCCTTCCTCGGCGGCGCGGTCGGCGTCGGCCTCGGCGTCGGCCTCGGCTTCGGTCTGCGCAACATCTTCAGCAACTTCATCTCCGGCATCATCCTGCTTTTCGAGAAGACGCTGAAGGTGGGCGACTTCATCGAGCTGCCGAGCGGCATCCGCGGCATGGTCAAGGAGATCAACGTGCGCTTCACCCGCATCACCACCAATGACGACGTGGATGTGCTGGTGCCCAATTCCGATTTCATCAACGGCCAGGTGGTCAACTGGAGCTTCGACGAGTCGATCCGCCGCATCCACGTGCCCTTCGGCGTCGCCTACGGCAGCGACCGGGAACTGGTGCGCCGGGCGGTGATCGAGGCCGCCCGCGGCGTGCCGCGCACCGCCACCGGCGAGGGCCGGGAGCCGCAGGTCTGGCTGACGGGCTTCGGCGACAGCAGCCTCGACTTCGAGCTGGTGGTGTGGGTGGACCGCAAAGGGCTGATCAGTCCCGGCGCCACCCACGCGGCTTACACCTGGGCCATCGCCGAGGCGCTGGACGCGCACGGCATCGAAATCCCGTTCCCGCAACGGGACCTGCACCTGCGCTCCGGCGTGCTCGCCGTCCAGCGCGCCCCGCGCACGGCGGAAAATGCGGAGCCCGCTCCCCGGCCGGCGCGCTTGGCGCCGTCATCCAACTGAATCGTCCATCCACGCAGCAAAACGGAAGCAATCCATGTCCAAACAAATCATCCAAAGCGAATTTGCGCCCGCCGCCATCGGCACTTACAGCCAGGCGGTGAGCCACAATGGCCTGCTCTGGCTGTCCGGCCAGATCCCCCTGGATCCGCGCAACGGCCAGCTGGTGGAGGGCGATTTCGCCGCCCAGCTGAAGCAGGTGCTGGACAGCCTGCAGGCGGTCTGCCGGGCGGCCGGCACGGACCTGAGCCGGGCGGTCAAATTGAACGTCTACCTGACGGACTTAGGCCACTTCGCCACCGTCAACCGCATCATGAGCGAGTATCTGCAGGCCCCCTACCCCGCTCGCGCGGCCGTGCAGGTGGCCGCCCTGCCGCGCGGCGCGCAGGTGGAAATCGACGGCGTAGTCGCCCTGGGCGACTGAACGCGGAGGTGCGTGATGGTCGACAACGACGAAAAGCAGCAACTGGACATCAGCCTGCGGATGATGGAACTCATCAACCGCTACCCGGCCTTGGGGGAGGTGCTGCACCGCCATGGCGTGTTCTGCGACGAGTGCATCGCCGCCAACCATGACACTCTGAAAGAAGTGGCGCAGATGCACGGCATCGATCTGGCGCAATTGCTGGCCGAGCTGCAGGCGGCCCAGTCCAAACAGCCGCGCCGTTGAGCCTCGACCCCCAAGCACCCGTCACCGCGTTCAAGGGCGTCGGCCCCGGCGCCGCCGCGCGCCTGGCCAATCTCGGCATCGAGCGGGTGCAGGATCTCCTTTTTCACCTGCCCATGCGCTACCAGGACCGCCGCCGCATCTGGCCCATCGGCGGCCTGCGCCCGGAGCAGGAAGTGGCGGTGCGCGGCCGCATCGAGCTGGCCGAGGTGGCGCCGGGCAAGCGCCCGACCTTGATCGTGCGCATCAGCGACGGCACCGGTTTCCTGTCGCTGCGTTTCTTCCACTTCCACCCCGGCATGCGCGCCCAGCTGCGCCGGGGGCTGGCCATCTGGTGCTTCGGCGAAACCCGCGCCGGCCTCATCGGCCTGGAAATGGTTCACCCCGAGTGGCAGGTGGCGGCCAGCGAGGAGGCGCTGCACACGCCCGACCACCTCACGCCCTTCTACCCTGCCACCGAGGGCATCACCCAGCAGTCCCTGCGCCGCTGGATGGCGCAGGCGCTGGAGGCGCTGCCGCAACTCCCCGACCTCCTGCCGGAGCTCGGCGCCTTGGGCCTGCCGGATCTGCACAGCGCCCTGCGCGCCGTGCACCAACCCGTCGGCGAACCGCCCGGCCCCGCGCATCCGGCCCACCGCCGCCTGGCCTTCGAGGAGCTGCTGGCCCACCGGCTGGCGCTGCAACTGCTGCGCGGGCGCAAGCGCAACGAGCATGCGCCGACGCTGCAGGCGGAAGGCCGCCTGTGGCAGCAGCTGCTGGCGCAACTGCCCTTCGAGCCCACGGCCGCCCAGCGCCGGGTGATCGCCGAGATCGGCGCCGATCTGGCCCGCCCGACGCCCATGCAGCGCCTGTTGCAGGGCGACGTGGGCGCCGGCAAGACCCTGGTGGCGGTGGCCGCCGCCCTGCACGCCATCGAGGCGGGCTATCAGGTGGCGCTCATGGCGCCGACCGAGATTCTGGCCGAGCAGCACCGCGACAACATGGCGCGCTGGCTCGATCCACTGGGCGTCAAAAGCGGCTGGCTGGCGCAGAAGCAGGGTACTGCCGAGCGCCGCGCGGTGCTGGACGCTCTGGCCCGGCAGGAGCTGCAGCTGGCGGTCGGCACCCATGCCCTCTTCCAGGAGGGCGTGCAGTTCGCGCGCCTGGGCCTCGTCATCATCGACGAGCAGCACCGCTTCGGCGTGCATCAGCGCCTGCAGCTCAGGGCCAAGGGCGACGACCCGCACCTGCTGGTGATGACCGCCACCCCCATCCCGCGCACCCTAGCCATGACCGTGCACGCCGATCTGGATCTGTCGGTGCTGGACGAGCTGCCGCCCGGCCGCAGCCCGGTGGACACGGTGGTCATCAGCGACCAGCGCCGCGAGGAGGTGGTGGAGCGGGTGCGCAGTGCCGCCCTGGGCGGGCGGCAGGTGTACTGGGTCTGCCCGCTGATCGAAGAGTCCGAGGCCCTGCAGCTGCAGGCCGCCGAGCAGACCTACGCCGAGCTCGGTGAAGCCTTGCCGGAACTCAGGATCGGGCTGGTGCACGGGCGCATGAAGGGCGCGGAAAAGAGTGCGGTGATGAGTGCTTTCAAGGCCGGCGAGATCCAGCTCCTGGTGGCCACCACCGTCATCGAGGTGGGCGTGGACGTGCCCAACGCCAGCCTCATGATCATCGAGCACGCCGAGCGTCTGGGCCTGGCCCAGCTGCACCAGCTACGCGGGCGCGTCGGCCGCGGCGCGGCCAAGAGCGCCTGCGTGCTCATGTACCACCCGCCCCTGTCGCTCAAGGCGCGCGAGCGCCTGCAGGTGATGCGCGAGAGCCAGGACGGCTTCGTCATCGCCCGCAAGGACCTGGAAATCCGCGGCCCCGGCGAGTTTCTGGGGGTGCGGCAGACCGGGCTCGCCAACCTGCGCATCGCCGACCTGAACCGCGACGAGGACCTCCTGGAACGGGTGGCCGAGACTTCGGTGCGCCTGCGCCAGACGGACCCGCAGCGCTGCCAGGCGCTGGTGCAGCGCTGGCTCAGCGGGCGCCTGGACTACGGGGAGATCGCCTGAAGCCGCGGCTCAGAGATGGCAGTGGGCCAGACCGCGCTTTTCCAGATAGCGCTGGTGGTACTCCTCGGCGCGGTAGAAGGTAGCGGCGGGCACGATCTCGGTGACGATCTCGCGCGCGTAGCGGCCGGACTGCTGCAAGGCCGCCTTGGCGGCCCGCGCCGCCGCCTCCTGCGCCGGATCGTGATGGAAGATGACCGAGCGGTACTGGCTGCCGACGTCCGGCCCCTGCCGGTTGCGGGTGGTCGGGTCGTGGATCTGCCAGAACACACGCAGCAGCTCCTCGTAGCTCACCCGCGCCGGATCATAGGTCACCTGCACCACCTCCGCGTGCCCAGTGCGGTCCGTGCACACGTCCTCATAGCGCGGATTCGCCAGGGTACCGCCCATGTAGCCCACCGCCGCGTCCACCACCCCCGGCACCTGCCGGAAAGCCGCCTCCACGCCCCAGAAGCATCCCGCGCCGAAAGTCGCCTTGTCCATTGCCTGCCCTCCTCGATGCCCGTGATGCCAAGCGCTCTTCCATATGATCAGTGACCCGCCGGCGGGACGAACGTTCCGGCGACGCCGCGGGTGCCGACGAACATAGGACCATCGTCGGACGGCCCTTTATAGGGCCATCCGCCGCCCCCAAGATAGGCTTATCACTCACCAAAGCCAAGGAGGATTTCCCATGGCCACGCACAAACTGGACCACAGCCAATGGCAGACTTACTTCGACCGGGTATCCCGCGGCCTCGGCGGCCGGCAGGTGAGCATCGAAGTCACCGGACTGGCACTGGGCGACCAGATCGAGGCCGATGCACTCTCGCTCACCGGTCTGTCCTACGATCCCAAGGACAATCTGATCGAGATCGCCACCGAGGAGGTTGATCACCTCGTCCGCCAGCCGCGCGAGATCTACGTGGAGGAGGACGTCGAGGGGCTGCACAACGTGGAGATCGTCGATCCGGACGGCAATCACCAGATCATCCGGCTGCAGACGCCGCTGGCGCTCCCGGCCCACTGATACGGCTCCCGGGACATGGCGGCTGTTCCAATCGCCTCCGCAGCGCCCGCCTGTACCCTCCCGACGCCCGTTGCGCCAAGCTTGCCGGACACGACAGGAGGACGGACGTGGCAGAGCGCAGCGCAAACCTGGAGGCCCGGCTGTTCCCGGCCACGGTCATGCCGGATCGGGACTGGTGGCAGGCCTTGTGGCCCAATCCCGCCGAGGTGCTGCAGGCGCTGGGCGTCGGCGCCGGGCTGAGCGTGGTGGATCTGGGCTGCGGCGATGGCCACTTCACCGCCGCCTTGGCGCAATTGGCGGCGCCTGGCCGGGTCACCGGCCTCGATCTCGATCCTGCCCTGCTGGCCCAGGCGCAGGCCGTCTGCCCGCACTGCCATTGGATCCTGGGCGACGCCATGGCACTTAGCCGCCTGCTGCCGGAGGCGGTGGACTACGTGCTGATGGCCAACACCTTTCACGGCGTGCCGGACAAGGCCGCCCTGGTGCGCGAGGTGGCCGCCGTCCTCAAGCCGGGCGGACGCTTCGCCGTCGTCAACTGGCACCCCCTGCCGCGCGAGCAGACGCCGGTGCTGGGCCAGCCGCGCGGCCCGCGCACCGAACTGCGCCTGGCCCCGGCCCAGGTGCAAGCCGTGGCGGAGCCGGCCGGGCTGCGGCTGGCGAGCCTGGTGGAGCTGCCGCCCTACCACTACGGCATCCTCTTGCAAAAGCACTGAAAGCACCCGCTTTCGCAGCACCGGGACCTGTCCCGGGGACAGGACCGAGACGGGTGCGCCCACCGTGTTGGCGCGTGCCGCGCGGACAGGCATAATCCCCTCATGTCCCGGCCACCCGCTCCCCTCACCCTCGTCCTCGGCGCCGGCGGCGCGCGGGGACTGGCCCACGTGGGCGTGCTCAAGGCGTTGGCGGAGGCGGGAATCCCGGTGGGCGCGGTGGTGGGCTGCTCCATCGGCGCGGAGATCGGCGCCTTCTTCTGCGCCGGCGTCAGCGCGGCGGACCTGGAGGCGCTGGTGCTGCGCATGGACTGGAAGGAGACCTTCCGCCTGTTCCGTCCCGACTTCACCACCGGCGCCCTGACCCGCGGCGACCGCATCCATGCCTTCCTGGCCCAGCATCTCGGTCCCCGGGACATCGAGGATTTCGCCATCCCCTTCGCCTGCGTGGCCACCGACCTGGAGAGCGGCCGCGAGGAGGTCTTCGCCCGCGGCCCGGCGCTGGATGCCGTGCGCGCCAGCATCGCCCTGCCGCTCGCCATCCGGCCGCACCGCATCGGCACTCGCGTCTTCGCCGACGGCGGGCTGGTGGACCCGGTGCCGGTGGCGGTGGCGCGCGCCCTCTTCCCGGGAACGCTGCTCGCCGTGCTGGTGCACGAGGGCAGCCGCCCGCGGGAGTCCTGGCCGCCGCCCAAGGCCACGCCCGCCTGGCTGGCGGGCATGCAGGAGATGCTGGACGTAGAGGCGGTGGAGCGCAACCTGCCCTGGCTGAGCCAATGGCTGCGCCGCAACGTGGGCAACGGCGAGGCGGATCCCTCCCTGATCCAGGTGGGCCGCCGCTCGGTGGAAATCATGCAGAACCGCCTGGTCGAGCTGCAGCTGCAGCAGACGCCGCCGGATTTGACCTTGCGGCCCAAACTGGGGAATATCCTTGCCCTGGAGTTCCACAAGGGCGTGCCGGCCATGACGGCGGGCTACGAGGCCATGCAGGCCGCTCTGCCGGCCTTGCGGGCCCTGCTCGGCAGGACGCATGGCCCGGAGCGCACATAATCCACAAGAAGGAGAGGAGCACCCATGCTGTACGGACTGTCCAAGTTTCTGCACGTCGCCTCCGTGATCACCTGGGTCGGCGGCATGTTCTTCGCCTACATGGTGCTGCGCCCGGCCGCCGGGCCCATGACCGCTCCCGAGCGCCTGAGCCTGTGGGTGCGCACCTTCGGACGCTTCTTTCCGGGCGTATGGGCGGCGGTCGCCATCATCCTGGCCACCGGGCTTGGCATGATCTTCCTGAGCGGCGGCATGGGTGCGGTGCCCCTCTATGTGCACGTCATGTTCGGTCTCGGCCTGCTCATGATGCTGATCTTCGCGCACGTCTTCTTCGCGCCCTACAAGCGCCTGCGCACCCACGTGGCCGCCCAGCGCTGGGAGGAAGCCGGCAAGGCGCTGGCGCAGATCCGCAAGCTGGTGGCGCTCAACACCACCCTGGGCTTCATCGTGACCTTCTTCGCCGCCACCAAGCTCTTCTAGAACGCATGTCCCTCGGCTCGCCCGTCCCGCGCTGGAAGCCGCTGCAGCGCGCCCGCCCGCCCCGCCGGCTGCGCGGCTGGCTGGCGCAGCGCGGCTCCTTTACCGCGGCCCTGCGCCGCCATTGCCGCGGAACGGTACGTGCCCAGGTGATCCGCCACCGCCGCACCCAACCGGGCCCCCAGGAGCGCCGCCTGCTCGGCCTGCGGACCGGCGAGGGCGTGCTGCTGCGCGAAACCCTGCTGCGCTGCGGGACGCAGGCGCCCTGGGTCTATGCCCAGACCCTGATCCCTCTGAAGCACCTGCACAGCGGCTTGCGTTCGCTGCTCCGCCGCGGCGAGCGGCCCATCGGCGACCTGTTGTTCCGCCCCGGCCACCAGCTCCGGCGTGGCGTAATCACGGTCGCCCGTCTGGAGCACTGCATCCTGCCCCACACGACGGCGCGGCCGGAGCTGTGGGCGCGCCGTTCCGTGCTGCGGCAGAACGGCCATCGCCTGCTCATCACCGAAGTCCTGCTGCCGGATCTGCCACAGCCGCGGCAGCCCGCCTGGAAAGGCCGATGAGCAAGCTGCGCGATTACCTCCAGCTCATGCGGGCGCACCGGCCCATCGGCACCCTGCTCCTGCTGTGGCCGACCTATTGGGCGCTGTTCCTGGCCGGCCAGGGCCGGCCGCGCCTGGATCTCCTCGTGGTCTTCACCCTGGGCGTCTTTTTGATGCGCTCGGCCGGCTGCGTCATCAACGATTACTCGGACCGCCGCTTCGACGCCCACGTCGCCCGCACCCGCGACCGGCCGCTCGCCAGCGGCAGGGTGACGCCCCGCGAGGCGCTCGGCCTCTTTGCCGTGCTGGTCGGGCTGTCGGCCACGCTGCTCTTCTTCCTCGATCCGCTGACCATCGGTCTGGCGGTGGTCGCCCTGCTGCTGGCCGCCACCTACCCGCTGTTCAAGCGCTTCACTCACCTGCCGCAAGCCTATCTCGGCCTGGCCTTCAGCTGGGGCATTCCCATGGCCTTCGCCGCCCAGACCGGCCAGGTGCCCCTGCTGGCCTGGGTGCTGCTGGCCGCCAACGTCTGTTGGGTGCTGGCCTACGACACCGCCTACGCCATGGCCGACCGGGCGGACGACGTGAAGATCGGCGTCAAATCGACGGCCATCCTCTTCGGCCGCTTCGACCGGCTCATGATCGCCCTTTTCCATGGCCTGAGCCTTGCTTTTTTGGCCTGGGCCGGCTATCTGGCTCAGCTTGCCTGGCCCTTTTACCTGGGTCTGCTGCTCGCCGCGCTGCTGGCCGGCTACGAGCAATGGCTCATCCGCGCGCGCGACCCAGCCCTGAGCTTCTGCGCTTTCCTGCACAACAACTGGTTCGGCTTGACGGTATTCGCGGGGATGCTGGCGGCGCTCCACATGCCCTAAGGGGGCGGACGGCACTGGATTTTTTCCGGTGCTCCACAAAATTATGCACAGCATTGGTCATTTTTTTGACACTATCCGGCCGAGCACCGACTCGTCCAAGCACTATATAAGAAAAAACTTAAGATTTTGTTTTTAAAATAATTTAATTTCGCCTACTTTTTTGGCACGCAGCTCAAGGCTTTGCTGAATCAGACTTTAGGCTGAGTCGGATTTTGCTATCCACAAAGTTATCCACACATTTTGTGAACAATGGGATTAAGTTCCTGTCAGCACGAAATTATTTCATCGGGATCCCGCATGCCCGCCTCTGAGCCCTTTCTGATCCGAGTGGCGGTCTTCGCGCCCCTGCGCCGATTTTTCCACTACCTGCCCGCACCCGGCATGGCGGCAGAGCAGGTGCGGACAGGCCTGCGCGTGCGCGTGCCTTTCGGCAAGGGACAACGCTACGGCATCGTGCTCGGCCTGGATCGGCCGGCATCGCCGCAGGCCGGCCTGAAGCCCATCGGCGAAGTGCTCGACGAAGCGCCGCTGCTGCCCGACAGCCTGCATGCGCTGCTGACCTTCGCCGCCCAGTACTATCACCATCCTGTCGGCGAGGTCTGGGCCACCGCCCTGCCCACCCTGCTGCGCAAGGGCGGCGCGCCGGTGCCGGAGACCCTGGCCTGGACCCTGAGCGCGGCCGGCCAGGAACAGCTCGCGACCGGGCTCAAGCGCGCCCCCAAGCAGCGCCAGGCCCTCGCCTACCTGCGCGAACACGCCGCGCCGGTGGCGGAAGAACACTTGGCCCAGGCCTGGGGCCGGAGCTGGCGCAGCCTTCTGGCCCACTGCGCCGAGCGCGGCTGGATCCGCACCGCGCCCCGCCAGCCGTCGACGGCACCGGTCCCGCCGCCGCCCATGACCCTGAATTCGGCGCAGGCGGCCGCCGTGGCGGCCATCGGCGCGGTCCCCGGCTTCACGGCGCACCTCCTGGACGGCATCACCGGCAGCGGCAAGACCGCGGTCTATCTGGAAGCCATCGCACCGCTGCTGGCGGCCGGCAAGCAGGCCTTAGTGCTGGTGCCCGACATCAGCCTGACGCCGCAGCTCTTGCAGCGCTTCGCCGACCGCTTCGGGGCGGCGCGGGTGGCGGCCCTGCACTCGGGCCTGACCGACGCTCAGCGGCTGGCCGTCTGGAGCCAGGCCCGGCGCGGCGAGATCGCCGTCCTGGTGGGCACGCGCTCGGCGCTCTTCACCCCGCTGGCGCGCCCGGGCATCCTGATCGTGGACGAGGAACACGATGCCTCCCTCAAGCAGCAGGAAGGCTTCCGCTACTCCGCGCGCGATCTGGCCGTGGCGCGGGCGCGCTTCGAGGACATTCCGGTGGTGCTCGGCTCGGCCACGCCGTCCCTGGAAAGCCTCCACAACGTGCAGCAGGGCCGCTATCGTCACCTGACTCTGCCGCAGCGCGCCGGCGGCGCCGCTCTGCCGACGGTGGAGCTCGTCGATCTGCGCCGCCAGCCGCTGCAGGGCGGCCTGTCCGCACCCCTGCTGCAGGCCGTGCACGACACCCTGGCACGCGGCGAGCAGGTGCTGCTCTTCATCAATCGCCGCGGCTTCGCTCCCGCCATCCTCTGCCACGAATGCGGCTGGGTGGCCTACTGCAGGCGCTGCAGCGTGCCGCTGACCCTGCACCAAGGCGCCCGCCGGCTGCGCTGCCATCACTGCGGCGCCGAACAGCGCATCCCCGAGCAGTGCGGCAACGCCCTGTGCGGCAGTCCGCAGCTCATCCCCGTCGGCCAGGGCACCGAGCAGGTGGAAAGCGCCCTGCGCGCGCAGCCGGAGCTGGCGAACTTCCCGGTGCAGCGCATCGATCGCGACGCGGTGCGGCGCAAGGGCGCGTTGGAGGCAGCCCTGGCGACGGTGCAGCGCGGCACGCCGCAGATTCTGGTGGGCACGCAGATGCTGGCCAAGGGCCACCATTTTCCGGATGTCACCCTGGTGGGCATCGTCAACGCCGACCAGGGCCTTTTCAGCAACGACTTCCGCGGCCAGGAGCGGCTCCTGGCCATGGTCGTCCAGGTGGCCGGACGCGCCGGCCGGGCGGAAAAGCCGGGCCGGGTGCTGATCCAGACCCACCACCCGGAGCATCCGCTCATGCAGGCCCTGCGCCGCCTGGACTACGGCGGCTACGCCACGATCCTGCTGGAGGAGCGCCGCGCCGCCGGCCTGCCGCCCTACACCTGCCTGGCCCTGCTCCACGCCGAAGCCCACCAGCCCGGGCTGGCCCTGCACTTCCTGCAGGAAGCCGCCGCCTGCCTGCACCACCCGGCCCTGAGCGTGCACGGCCCCTTCCCCGCGCCGGTGGAGCGCCGTGCCGGCCGCTACCGGGCGCAGCTCTGGCTGCAGGCACCGCGCCGCGAGCTCATGGCCCACGCCCTCGGCCCCTGGATGCCCGAGGTGGAGAAGCTGCCTGCCGCCAGGCGGGTGCGCTGGTCGCTGGACGTGGATCCGCTCGACCTGCTGTAAAGCCGGCCGGCCGCATTCCCCCTGCCCGCGGATTGCATTAAACTTCCACCCTAAAACCGACTTGCGAGAACCCCAGTGAAGACCCTGCTCAGCGAACTACTCCAGACCGCCGTCCGTCAGCTCCAGACCCAAGGCCTCCTCGACGAGGGCCTGTCCGCCAGGATCCAGCTGGATCGTCCCAAGCAGCGGTCGCACGGCCACTTCGCCAGCAACCTCGCCCTGGTCTTGGCCAAGGCCGCCGGGCGCAAGCCGCGCGAGCTGGCCGAGGCCCTCGCCGCCGCCCTGCCGGCCTCGCCCTGGGTGGACAAGGTGGAGATCGCCGGACCCGGCTTCATCAACTTCTTCCTGACCCCGGCCGCCTTCCAGGAGGTAGTGCGCCAGGCGCTGCGCGATCCCGCCGGCTTCGGCCGCAGCGACATCGGCGCCGGTCGCCACGTACAGCTGGAGTTCGTCTCCGCCAACCCCACCGGCCCCCTGCACGTGGGCCATGGCCGCGGCGCCGCCTACGGCGCCAGCCTGGCCAACCTCCTGGATTTCGCCGGCTTCCGCGTGCACCGCGAGTACTACGTCAACGATGCCGGCCGGCAGATGGACATCCTGGCCGTGAGCGTGTGGCTGCGCTACCTGGAAGCCCTGGGCGTGGCCTACCCCTTCCCGCCCAATGCCTATCAGGGCGACTACGTGCGCGCCATCGCAGCCGATCTGCAGGCGGCGCACGGCGAGCGCTTCCGGGCGGATGCCGCCGCCCTGGCCGGCCTGCCCGATCCGGCGGCGCAGCCGGAGGAATACCTGGACGCCTTGATCGCGCGCGCCCGCGAGCTGCTCGGCGCCGAGAACTTCGCCATCGTTCACGCCGCCGGCCTCGACGACATCCTCGACGACATCCGCGACGATCTGGCCGAGTTCGGCGTCACCTACGACACCTGGTTCTCGGAGCGCAGCCTGATGGAGCGCGGGCTGGTGCAGGAGACCATCGATCAGTTGCAGGCGGCGGGGCACCTGTACGAAAAGGAGGGTGCCCTGTGGTTCCGCTCCACCGCCTTCGGCGACGACAAGGACCGCGTGGTGCGGCGCGAGAACGGCGCCTACACCTACTTCGCCTCCGACATCGCCTACCACGCCGACAAGTTCGCGCGCGGCATCGAGCATGTCATCGACATGTGGGGCGCGGACCACCACGGCTATGTGCCGCGGGTGAAGGCGGCCCTGCAGGCCCTCGGCCTGGATCCGGCGCGCCTGGAAGTGCTGCTGGTGCAGTTCGCCATCCTCTACCGCGGCCAGGAAAAGGTGTCCATGTCCACCCGCGCCGGCGAGTTCGTCACCCTGCGCGAGCTGCGCCAGGAGGTGGGCAACGACGCCGCCCGCTTCTTCTACGTGCTGCGCCGCGCCGACCAGCATCTGGACTTCGACCTGGAGCTGGCCAAGAGCCAGTCCGAGGAAAACCCGGTGTTCTACATCCAGTACGCCCACGCCCGCATCCACAGCGTGTTCCGCCAGGCATTGGAGCGCGGCTACGCTCTGCCGCAGTGGGCGCAGGCGGATCTCGCGCCGCTGGACAGCGATTACGAGATCAACCTGGCCGACATCCTGGCGCGCTTTCCGGAAACCGTGGCCCAGGCCGCCTTGGAGCGCGAACCGCACCAGATCGCCTTCTACCTGAAGGAACTGGCCAGCGAGTTCCACACTTATTACAACGCCAGCCGCTTCCTGCTCGAAGACGAAGCCCTGCGGACCGCCCGCCTGGCGCTGATCCGCGCCATCGCCTACGTGCTTGCCAGCGGTTTGGCCCTGCTGGGCGTCAGCGCACCCGAACAGATGTAATCCCGCATGCGCGACTACAAAAGCCAGACCAGCCGCTCGCGTCCCAGCCCGCCGCGCCGACCCGCGGCCAAGCGCGGCGGCGGCAAGGGCGGCAAAGGCAGCGGCGGCAGTACGCCCGGTCTGCTCTGGCTGGCGGCCGGCCTGACGGCCGGTCTTTTCATTGCCTTCCTGGTGTACCTCGGCGGCCGGGAGGAGGAGCCCGGCCCCGACCTGCGCGTGGCCGAGCAGCCGCCTGCCATCGCACTGTCCGACCAAAGCGAAAAGGCAGCACGGCCCGCGCCCCGGAAGGAAGCGCCCAAGCACCCGGACAAGGACGTGCAGGCTCTGCTGGAGCAGCCGTTGCCGCCGCCGGCACTGAAGCAGCCGGAAGCAGGCGCCGGCGCACCGGACCAGCCGACCGCCGCCGCCCGCTCGCCCAAGGCGGACAAGCCGGCCGCCAAGAAGGAGGCGCAGGAACCGGCCACGCCGCAGTACGAGTTCTACAACCTGTTGCCGAACATGGAAGTCGAGGTACCCGCCGATGCCCTCGACACCGCGCCCCCGCCGCCGCCCCTTCTGCCGGAACTGGCCGGCGGCACCAACGATGCGGCGGAAGGCGCGGCGCCCCTCAAGGCCCCGACCCCTACCGCCCAACTCGCGCCCGGCGAATACTTCATCATCCAGGCGGGAGCCTACCGCAGCCCCAAGGAAGCCGAAGCCGTCAGCGCGAAGCTGGCCCTGCTGGGCCTGGAAACCAAGATCCAGCCCGTGGACATCCCCGGCCAGGGCAAGTGGTACCGGGTCCGCAGCGGCCCTTACTACAAGGCGGACGAGGCACAGCGGGCCGTGCGCAGGGCACAGGGCAGCGGTGCCCGGATCATGGTGATCAAGACCCGCTAGGGCGCCGCGACGCCAACGCGGCCAAAAGCCCTGGCTTTTTCCCGGCGCATCGGGTATAGTGCCCGCACCTTAGATAGGTACATGCGCGTCCGACCCTCTCTCGATGCAAGGCAGGCTTCCTGGGTTAGTGACGTTGATCAGGAACCTGGCTGTCCCACGGCCTCTGCGGCCTTTCCAGCCGAAGCACAGCTTAGCCACAGGTCCACCCGCGCGGGCAATGCCCGCCCCATGTCCCACCCTTGCCAGGCGGGAGAGCGTACTTTTATGTCTTTTCAAGAATTGCAACTTGCCGAACCCCTGCTGCGCGCCATCGAGGCCAGCGGCTACACCAATCCCACGGAAATCCAGCGCCAGGCCATCCCCGTCGCCCTGGAAGGCCGTGACCTGATGGCCTCGGCCCAGACCGGCACCGGCAAGACGGCCGCCTTTGTGCTGCCCGCCCTGCAGCGGCTGCAAAGCCCGGCCCCCGTCAAGGGCCGCGGCCCGCGCGTGCTGGTGCTGACGCCGACCCGCGAGCTGGCCACCCAGGTGCAGGACGCCATCAAGCGTTATGCCCGCTTTACCAAGCTGCGCGTCGGCGCCATCGTCGGCGGCGTGCCCTATCCGGCGCAGGAGCGCCTGCTGGCGCAGCCGCTCGACCTGCTGGTCGCCACGCCCGGCCGCCTGATCGACCACATGCAGCGCAAGCGTGTGGATTTCTCGCGCCTGGAGCTGCTGGTCCTCGACGAAGCCGACCGCATGCTGGACATGGGCTTCATCGAGCCGGTGGAGCAGATCGCCGCCGCCACGCCGGCCAACCGCCAGACCCTGCTCTTTTCCGCCACCCTGGAAGGCAGCATTGCCCGCCTGGCCGCGCGCATGCTCCGCGATCCCGTGCGCATCCAGGTCGCCGGCGTGCAGGAAAAGCACGACAACATCGAGCAGCGCGTCCACATCGCCGACAACGTCGAGCACAAGCGCCGCCTGCTGGAGCACCTGCTGGACCAGGCGGACGTGACCCAGGCGATCATCTTCACCGCCACCAAGGCCGCCGCCGACAACCTGGCCATGGACCTGGCCGACCAGGGCCACGCCACGGCCGCCCTGCACGGCGACATGCGCCAGTCAGCGCGCAACCGCACCGTGCAGCGCATGCGCCGCGGCGACGTGCGCGTGCTGGTCGCCACCGACGTGGCGGCCCGCGGCCTGGACATCCAGGGCATCAGCCACGTGATCAACTTCGACCTGCCCATGGTGGCCGAGGACTACGTGCACCGCATCGGCCGCACCGGCCGCGGCGGCGCCTTCGGCGTGGCGGTGTCGCTCACCGGCCCGCAGGACTGGCATCACCTGACCCGCATCGAGCGCTTCACCGGCCAGAAGCTGGCCCGCGCAGTCATTCCCGGCCTCGAACCCAAGCGGCCGGAACCGCGCATGGGCGGCCGCAGCGACGGCGGCCCGCGCCGCCCCAGCGGCAACAACCGCCCGCGCCATGGCGAAGCGGCGCGCGGCCAAAGCGAGCGGCGTCACGGCGGCTATGCGGCCCACAGCCAGAGCGAGCGCGCCGCCCGCCCGCAGCAGCGCGGCGATGGCGCCGGTCCTGGCAAACGCCGGGAGTTCGGCGATGCCCGCCCCGCGCGCAGCGAAGGCGGTTATCGGCGCCGTTTCGGCTGAAAACGAAAACCGGGCTCTGCCCGGTTTTTTTTCGCCCATCGGGTCAACACTTTTCCTGGCCGGTGCGTTTGCTAAGATTAGCGGGTCACCCGACGCCCGCTTCGGCATTCACCCGTTTCTGCGCCGGCGGCAACCGCCGCCCGGCGCACCGATTTGAGGAAGGCAAATGACTTTGAGCAAAGCTTTCAGCCGCATCCTGCTGCTTCTGTTTCTCAGCACGCCGCTTTTGGCCAGCGCCCTGACCGCCGGCACCGACTACGCGCCCCTGGACCGGCCGGTGCCGGCCGACAGCCGCCGCGGCGTGGAAGTGGTGGAGGTCTTTTCCTTCAGCTGCCCCCATTGCTACGAGTTGGAGCCGGCGCTGAAGGCCTGGATCGCCAAGAACCGCGGCAAGGTGAACTTCGTAGCCCTGCCGGTGGTGGCCAGCCCCAACTCCGAGCCCCTGGCCCGCGCCTTCTATGCCGCCCAGGTGCTGGGCAAGGAATGGCCCTATCGGGAGGCGCTGTTCAACGCCATTCACAAGGAAGGGCAGGACTGGCGCAATTCCGACACCTTGCTGAAGGCCGCCGCCAAGGTGGGCCTGGATCCCAAGAAGTTCGAGGCGACCATGAACTCCTTTACGGTGCAGACCCGCGTCAATCGCGCCCGCCAGCTGACCGAAGCCTATGGCATCACCGGCGTGCCGAGCATGGTCGTGGCCGGCCAGTACCGGACCTCGCCCGCCTACACCAATGGCGACAACGTGCGCATGCTGGGCATCGTGGACGAACTGGTCCGCACCGCGCGCCCCGCCCGCTGACCCAACCCCGCCGGGCGCCCGGCGGGATCCTCAAAACAAAGGGGGCACCGTAGCGGTGCCCCCTTTCATATGCATCGAGCCGGGCTGCGGCAGTGCCTCAGGCCGTGGCGCCCTCTGTCGGCTCCCGCTGCCCCAGCTTGTCCATCAGCGACTTGCGGTAGCGGCTCAGGTCCTTGGCGGTCTGCAGCGGCAGGCCGAAGAGGCTGGAGAGGTTGCGCATGATGCCGTTGACGACTTTCTGCTCCCACTCCTTGTCGAAATTGATCTGCAAGTCCAGCCAGCGTTCGAGCCAGCCCGGATCGGGCAGGCGGCTCTGCACGGTATCACGCGGGAACTCGGCTTCCTTCACGTGCAGGTTGGTCGGATGCAGCGCCTTGGCCACTTTGGTGTTGGCCATGAGCACGCCCAGCTTGGAGAACGCCAGGCGCGCCTCGTCGCCGAAGTGCTCGATGGCGCGGCGCATGTACTTCAGATAGGCGCCGCCATGCCGCGCCTCGTCCTTGGACAGCAATTCATAAATGAACTTGATCACCGGCTCCGTGTGCCACTCGGCAGCGCGCTTGTACCACTGGGTCAGGCGCACCTCGCCGCAGAAGTGAAGCATGAGGGTCTCCAGGGCCGGGGCCGGATCGAAGTCGAAGCGCACGTTGTGCAGCTCCTCCTCGGTCGGCACATACTCGGGGGCGAAGCGCTCCAGGTACTCCATCAGCACCAGGGCGTGCTTCTGCTCCTCGTAGAACCAGACGGACATGAAGGCGGAAAAATCCGAGTCGTGGCGGTTGTCGCGCAGGAACATCTCGGTAGCGGGCAAAGCGGACCATTCGGTGATAGCATTCATCTTGATGGTCTGCAACTGCTCGGCCGTCACCTTGCTGCGGTCGAACTGATCCCAGGGGATGTCCTGTTGCATGTTCCAGCGGGCTTTTTCCAAAGACTTGAACAACTCCGGGTACAACATGCAAACCTCCAAAAACTGCGGATCATTGCCGACACCGGCATAGCAGCCGATAATTTTATCAGGTTCCCATATAGATGCCAGCCTTTTCCCAAAGTTCGAGAGTCTTCATTACCGGCGCCGGCAGCGGCATCGGCCAGGCCCTGGCGCTGGCCTACGCCGGGCCGGGCGTACAGCTGGGCCTGCTCGGCCGCGACGCCGGGCGCCTGCAGGCCACTGCCGAGCAGATCCGCGCGCGCGGCGCCCAGGCCTGGCGCCGAAGCGCGGACGTGCGCGACGCCGCCGCGGTGCGCGTGGCTGCCGAGGACTTCATGGCTTGGGCCGGAGTACCGCAGGTACTGATCGCCAATGCCGGCATCAGCATCGGCACCCTGACCCAGCATCCGGAGGATCTGACGGTCTTCCGGGAAATCATGGAAACCAACTGGCTCGGCACGGTGCACACCTTCGGCGCCTTCCTGCCTGCCATGCTGGCCGCCGGCGAAGGCCGGCTGGCCGGCATCGCCAGCGTGGCCGGTTTCCGCGGCCTGCCCGGCGCCGGCGCCTACTCCGCCCCCAAGGCCGCCACGCAGATCTATCTGGAAAGCCTGCGCCTGGAGCTGGCCGGCACCGGTCTCACCGTCAGCACCATCTGCCCGGGCTACGTGGACACGCCCATGACGCGGATCAATCCCTATCCCATGCCTTGGCTGATGCAGCCCGAGGATGCCGCCGGGCGCATCCGGCGCGCCATCGACCACGGCCGGCCGCTGCTCGTCCTGCCGCGCCCCATGGCTTGGGTCGGGCGGGTCCTGCGCCTCCTGCCCGTGGCTTGGTATGATCGCCTGTTCCGCCATGCCCCGCGCAAGCCGCGCCGCCTGTCCGACGGCCCTCCTCAGCGGGAGGCCGACTGAACAGGCAGGTGTCCCGGATCAGACTTTTACACAAGCGTCGGCTAGAGAACGGCACAATGAGCTAGACAGATTTGTTTATTCACCGGCACACAAATATTTCTCAACCAATTGCTTTTAAAGCATAATTGCTCTTGCCCAAAATTTAAGCAAAAGACCTGGTGCCTGCCCGCATCATGCACTTGACAGAAACCACCGACACTACCCACAAACTTATCCACAGCATTGGAGGAAGCCGCGCGGCTGTTCTTGCTTCGTTCCGCCGGTCGGCTAAAATAAATTTGACTGCCAGGCCGAACCCATCCACCACCGAGTGCGCCGACATGCCGACTCGCAAAGCCCTTTCGGCTGCCGCCAGACCGCTCCGCCGGCAGCCTGGTGCGCCAGCGGGTGGCACGCCCTTCCCGTCCATGATGCCCGCACTCCGAGCCGATGGAGCATGCCATGAATGAAACCTCGTCCGTCTATCCCGCTGTTCTCACCATCGCCGGCTTCGACCCCTCGGGAGGCGCCGGCATCCAGGCGGACCTGCTCACCTTCGCCAGCATGGGTGCCCACGGCTGCGCGGCAGTGACCGCCGTCACCGTGCAGGATACGGCCAACGTCAAGGGCTACATCAGCCTGGATCCCAACGACGTGGCCGCGCAGGCACGTTCCGTGCTGGAGGACATCCCGGTCCAAGCCATCAAGCTCGGCATGCTGGGCAGCGTGGGCGTGGTGGAGGCCGTCGCCGTGCTGCTGAACGACTACCCCAATCTGCCGGTGGTGCTGGATCCCGTGCTGCGCGCGGGCGGCGGCGGCAGTCTCGCCGAAGACGGCGTGCTGGATGCCATTCTCAATCTGCTCCTGCCCCGCAGCACCCTGGTGACGCCCAACGGCATCGAAGCCCGCCTGCTGGCCCCCACCGCCGACAGTCTGGAGGCCTGCGGCCACGAGCTCATGTCCCTGGGCGCGGATTACGTGCTGATCACCGGCGGCCACGAGGCGACCCCGACCCTGGACAACCTGCTCTTCCACGATCAGCAGTTGCTGGAGCGCTTCAGCCAGGAACGCCTGCCCGGCAATTATCACGGCTCCGGCTGCACTTTGTCGGCGGCGGCGACGGCGGCGCTGGCCCACGGGCTCGACGTGCTGAATGCGGTGGAGGAGGCCCTGGCTTTCACCCACCAGGCCATCCGCTTCGCCTACCGTCCGGGTCTGGGGCAGATGGTCCCGGACCGCCTGTTCTGGGCACGGGAAGGCTTCGATGCCGAGGAAGGCCTGCAATGAGCCGGCTCGGTTGCGCGAGCTGCACCCATGTCTGAGCGCCGCGCTCGCGCCCATGCCCTCATTCGCGGTCTCTACGCCATCACCGACGCGGCCTTGATGCCGCCTCCGGCCTTCGCGGCACGTGCGGAGGCGGCGCTGCGCGGCGGTGCGCAGGTACTGCAGTACCGGGACAAGAGCAACGATCACGACCGGCGCGGCCGAGAGGCCGTCGGTCTGCTGTCCCTCTGCCGTCAGTACGGCGCGACCCTGGTCATCAACGACGACGTGCACCTGGCCCGCAATATCGGCGCGCCGGCGGTGCACATCGGTCAAGGCGACACGAGCGTGCAGGAGGCCCGCGCATTGCTGGGGCCCGAGATCATCATCGGCGTGACCTGCCACAACAGCCTGGAACTGGCCATCGCCGCGCAGTTGGCGGGCGCCGACTACGTGGCCTTCGGCGCCTTCCACCCCTCCCCCAGCAAGCCGGACACCGTGCTGGCGACCCCGGACCTGCTGCGCGCCGCCAAAAAACAGCTGTCGCTGCCGGTGGTCGCCATCGGCGGCATCACGCCGCAGACCGGCAGCTTCCTGCTGCGCGCCGGGGCGGATGCCTTGGCGGTGATCAGCGGCGTGTTCGCGGCGCCGGACGTGGAGGCGGCCGCGCGCCGCTACGCCCGCCTCTTCGGCTGAGCAGGCCCGGCGTCAACGATCCCGGCCCGCACGCGTTGAAGCCCAAAGGCGTGCCCTGACGGTCGCAGCTGAACTTGTGGCATCATACAGCCTGCCGGAAGGCGCGGGTCCGCGTGTCCATGCCGCCGTTCGGCGGACGGAAAGCGGATGGCCCGGCGTGCCGCCTTCCCGTTTAATAGTTTCCTATTCTGCAATCCAGCGGAGATCGACCATGCGGCATGAGCAGTCCCACGCACTCTTTCAGCAGGCCCAAGCCCACATTCCGGGCGGGGTCAACTCCCCCGTGCGCGCCTTCCGGGGCGTCGGCGGCGAGCCGGTTTTTTTCGAGCGGGGCGAGGGCGCCCACCTGTGGGACGTGGACGGCAACCGCTACATCGATTACGTGGCCTCCTGGGGGCCGATGATCAACGGCCACAATCATCCCGACGTGGTGCGGGCGGTGCAGGAACAGGCCGCCAGGAGCCTGGGCTTCGGCGCCCCCACCGCCATCGAGGTGGAGATGGCCGATACCCTGTGCCGCCTGGTGCCGTCCATGGACAAGGTGCGCATGGTGTCCAGCGGCACCGAGGCGACCATGAGCGCCATCCGCCTGGCGCGCGGCTACACCGGGCGTGACAAGCTGGTCAAGTTCGAAGGCTGCTATCACGGCCACGCCGACAGCCTGCTCGTCAAGGCCGGCTCCGGCGCCCTGACCCTGGGCGTGCCCACCAGTCCCGGCGTGCCCGCCGACCTGGCGCAGCACACCATCAACCTGCCCTACAATGACTTGGCGGCCGTGGAAGCCTGCTTCGCCCAGTTCGGCTACGATATCGCCGCCATCATCGTCGAGCCCATCGCCGGCAACATGAACTGCGTGCCGCCCGAGCGCGGCTTCCTGGAGGGCCTGCGCGCCATCTGCGACCACTACGAAAGCGTGCTCATCTTCGACGAGGTGATGACCGGCTTTCGCGTCGCCCTGGGCGGCGCTCAGGCGCTCTACGGCGTCACGCCGGACCTGACCACCCTGGGCAAGGTGGTGGGCGGCGGCCTGCCCGTGGGCGCCTTCGGCGGCCGGGCGGAGATCATGGACTACATCGCCCCCCTCGGTCCCGTCTACCAGGCCGGCACCCTGTCCGGCAATCCGGTAGCCATGGCCGCCGGCCTCGCCAACCTGCGCCTGCTGGAACAACGGGGCGTCTACGAGGATTTGGCGGAAAAGACGCTGGCCCTGAGCGAAGGCATGCAGACCCTGGCGGAAGCGGCGGGCATTCCCTTCCGCATCAACGTGGTCCCCGGCATGTTCGGCTGGTTTTTCACCGACCAGCCCAAGGTCAGCCGCTACGAAGAGGTCATGGCCAGCAACGTGGACCGCTTCCGGCGCTTCTTCCACGGCATGCTGGAGCGCGGCGTCTACCTGGCCCCGAGCGCCTTCGAGGCGGGCTTCGTTTCCACTGTCCACAGCACGGCGGACATCGATGCCACCCTGGCCGCCGCCGAAGCCGTTTTTGCCAACCTAGAGTGAGGTGCCACACATGATTCCTACAAACGTGCGCAAGGCTTTGCTTGGTGCCATGCTGGGGGCCAGCCTCCTGAGCGCCTGCGCGACGGCGCCGGTCACCGGCCGCCAGCAGCTCATGCTCGTTTCCGAGTCCGACGTGGTGCGCATGGGCTCCCTGGCCTACCGCCAGGAACTGAGCCAATCGCGCCTCAACAGCAATCCCCAGCAGGTGGCGCAGGTGCGGCGGGTGGGCCAGCGCATCGCCCAAGTCGCCAATCGTCCCGACTACCAGTGGGAATTCAACGTCATCGACGAGCCCCAAAGCATCAACGCCTTCGCCCTGCCTGGCGGCAAGGTGGCGGTCTATTCCGGCCTGCTCAACCTCGGCTTGAGCGATGACGAGCTGGCCGCCGTCATCGGCCACGAAGTCGGCCACGCCATCGCCCAGCACAGCCGCGAGCGCGTGTCCCAGCAGGTGGGCTTCGACCTGGCCCTGTCGGTGCTGGCCGGCGGGCGCGTCAGCCCCCAGACGGCGCAACTGATCAACACCGCTTTCGGCATCGGCGTGGGCCTGCCCTTCGAACGCCGCCAGGAATCCGAAGCCGATCTCATTGGCCTGGACCTGATGGCCCGCGCCGGCTACGACCCGCGCGCCGCCCTGAGCTTCTGGCAGAAGATGATGCAGGCCACCCGCGGCGCGGGCCGGCCGCCGGAGCTGCTGTCCAGCCATCCCTCGGACCAGCGCCGCATCCGCACCATTCAGGCCGAGATTCCCCGCTTCATGCCCATATACGAGAGAGCCAAGCGGGCAAGCCGCTAGACGCATGGCGTGGCAGGAGGGTTGCCTACCTGCCACGTCGCCGGTTTGCAAGTCGCTCTTCGCGCCGAAAGGGTTGCGTTTTTGTTGCGCGATGGAGCAGAATACGAAGTATTTTCATTCTCGACCTTGCCTGGAGCGCATATGCATGACCTTCCCTTCGTGATTTTCGGTCTCACCTACGCAGTTGCCGGCGCTTTCCTTTTCTGGAGCAACAAAGATTGACCGATCCGGGAGACCCGCGATGACGACCATCTTTACCCGCATCGTCCGAGGCGAGATTCCTGCCCAGAAACTGATGGAAGATGATCGTTATCTGGCCTTTCTGGATGTGCGGCCGGTCACGCCAGGCCACGCCCTCGTGATTCCCAAGAAGGAACACGACTACATCTTCACCCTCGACGATGAAACCTTGGCCGGCCTCCTGCCCTTCGCCAAGCGCGTGGTGCCCGCCTTGGAGCGGGTCACCGGTTGCCTGCGTGTGGGCGTCATGGTCGCCGGCCTGGAAGTGCCGCACACCCACGTGCACCTCATCCCCATGAACGCAGTCAGCGATCTGAACTTTGCCCGGGCGCACCCGGCCTCCTCCGAAGAGCTGGCCGCGATGGGCGACAAGATCCGCGCCGCTCTGGCTGCAGGCTGAGACAGGGCATGGGCATGCGCCAGCTGGGCAGCATACTCTTGCTCCTGTTCACATTGGGTGGCCCGACATGGGCGGCAGAGCTGCTGGACATCAACTCCGCCGACCAAAGCGCACTGGAGCAGTTGCCGGGCATCGGCCCGGCCAAGGCCAAGGCCATCATCGCCTATCGCCAGGAGCACGGATCCTTCGCCAGCGTGGAAACGCTGGATGCCGTGCCCGGCATCGGCCCCAAGCTCATGGAGAAGCTGCGCGACCAAGTTCGCGTCGCTCCCGCCGCCAGGACTGCGCCCGCGCCTCGCACGGTGGCCCAGGCACCGGCTCCCCGCCCGACGCCCGCGCGACCGGCCGCCATTATCCAGGGGCAGGGCCAGACCCGCTTCTTCGATGCCCAGGGCCGACCCATGCGCGCGCCCTTGCCCGCCAAGCCCTGAGCCGGGCCCGGCATCCGCCGTACAAGTCAAAGTCCGCTCCGCCGGCGTCGTCGTCCTGCGGCGTGATCCTGCCGGCTGGTGTTGCCTCATTCTGCGCGCCTACCGCAACTGGGACTTTCCCAAGGGGGTGGTGGAGTCCGGCGAGGATCCGCTGCAAGCCGCCGTCCGCGAGGTGGCCGAAGAAACCGGCATCACCGATCTCTCCTTCCGCTGGGGCCTGGATTGCCGGGAAACTGCCCCTTACGGCCACGGCAAGGTGGCGCGCCTCTACATCGCCGAAACGCGGCAAGCGGCAGTGCAACTGTCCATCAACCCCCGACTCGGCCGCCCCGAGCATCACGAATACCGTTGGGCGAGCTTCGCGGAGGCACGGGCGCTGCTGCCGGCGCGGCTGGCGGAAATCCTGGAGTGGGTGCGGACCGCCGTCAAATCTTAGCCCCGCGCCAACCCTGCCTCTCTGCGCCGCTTCCCGGACTCGCCTCCCACGCATTCCGCTGTCTCCCGTTTTCTGTGAGGCCAAGTAGGCACTCGAGCGGCCACCGCAGCGAACCCAAAACACGCGCCTCCGCGTCGCCTGATACGTATCGGAATCTTTCTGCCGCACTGTCCGAAAATCACCCCACCGCCAAACCCATCCCGTCCACACCCGGCGGGAGAAGCTATTCGCGGCAGGCTCTGCGGGATGCAGGCGGAAGCGTGTAAGAGCGCACTTGCGATACACGGGCGTCCGCGACGGTTGATCGCGGGCCAGCCCGCTCCTACGGCTGGTCCAGCCGCATGGTCCAAGGGCGCTACCCGGGCGCCAGCCACGCTGGCCCCTCACCCTGTCCGCGCCCAGAGACAGGGTATTCCGGACGGGTGCGGTACCGTGCCAATCCTTGGCGGGCCGGCACACTGGCCTGTCGGAGCGGGCTGGCCCGCGATTGGGTGGCGGTCGGGATGGTTGATCGCGGGCCAGCCCGCTCCTACAGCTGGTGCCGACCGTATGGCCGAGGAGCAGTGCCCGGGCATCAGCTAACGCTTCCGCTCATCCTGACCGCTCCCGATGGAAGGATGTGTCCGGGGCGGGCGCAGTGCCCATCGATGCCCGGCAGCGAGCTGGGCCGCGCTACCCATGGGCTGCAGGAGCGAGCTGGCTCGCGATGATGGCGGCAATGTCGTAGCCGAATTGGGCGAAGCAGGCCTGCACGGCCGCCAAGTCGTTCCGCCGTGCAGCCAGGCACGTTATCGCGAGTCAGCTCGCTCCCACGTGCCCTGGGCGAGCACGACCCAAGGTTGGGTTTCCGGGAGTTTCAAAGGTTGGCCGTTTTCACTCCGTTGTCCCGCCGAGTCGCGCCGAGGCGGCGGGCCGCGCAGGGCACCCGCAGGGCGGGACGGGGCCCGGCTCTTTACTTCTTGCGCAGCCGAGAGTGAGCGCAGCGAACGGCAAAGCACGGCTGTCGAGCCGCTCCCGGCCTCTAAGCCACCCACGGGCGCAGTCCACTCCACCCCCAACTCCACACCACGAAAAAGCCCCCATCCAACGCCGGATGGGGGCCTCGTACCAGCAAGCCGGGACTGCTTACAACTCCCCGTAAGAATGCAAGCCCGACAGGAACATGTTCACTCCCAGGAAGGCGAAGGTCACCACCAGCAGGCCGATCAGCGACCACCAGGCCAGCGGCACCCCGCGCCAGCCCTTGCTGATGCGCGCGTGCAGCCAGCCGGCGTAGTTCAGCCACACGATCAGGGCCCAGGTCTCCTTGGGGTCCCAGGACCAGTAGCCGCCCCAGGCCTCCGCCGCCCACATGGCGCCCAGAATGGTGGCGATGGTGAAGAAGGCGAAGCCGACGGCGATGGACTTGTACATCACGTCGTCCAGCATTTCCTTCTCCGGCAGCACGCGGGCGAAGAAGCCGCCGTGGCGCTCGGCGCGATCACGCAACAGGTAGGCCACGCCCACCATGGCGGATAGGGCGAAAGCGCCATAGCCGATGAAGTTGGCCGGCACGTGGATCTTCATCCAGTAGCTTTGCAGCGCCGGCACCAGCGGCTGGATTTCCTGGGCCTGGCGGTCGAAGGTGTACCACAGCAGGAAGCCCACCGCCGCGCTGACGATCAGCATGACGAAGGCGCCCAGGCTGCGGGTTGCGTAGCGCCGTTCGTAATAGAGGTAGAGCAGCGCGGTGATCAGGCAGAAAAGGATGAAGACCTCGTAGAGGTTGCTGACCGGAATGTGGCCCCAATCCGGGTGGGCCAGATAGGTTTCGCGCCAGCGCACGCCCAGGCCGATGAAGCCCATGGCCACCGCCGCCCAGGTGAGCGCGGTGGCGTTCTTGCCGACGAAAGCGCTCTGGCTCGCCAGGAAGCCCATGTAAGTAAGGGTGGCCAGCACGAAGAGCGCGCTCATCCACATGATGGCCGACTGGCTGGAGATCAGGAACTTGAGAAAGAAGTTCTGCTCCGGCGTGGCGCCCTGGGCGTAGAGCCAGATGGCGAAGAGGGTGACGGCGACCACCACCAGCGACAGGGCCTGCATGGGACGCCAGCGCAGTCCCAGGCCCGCCATGCCGACATAGGTGATGAGCAGGATGACGTGCTCGAAGATGTCGAAGCCGGGACCGTACTTGATGAAGACGCCGCCGATGCCGACCGTCAGGATCGCGAACCAGGTCCAGTCGCGCCAAGTCAGGCTGCGCCAGAAGGATTTCGGCTGCCCGAAGTCGGCGCCCGGCTGATGGAAAATCTGCGTTTGTGAAGTCGCCATAAATACTCCTTCCGGCTGAATGATAACGCCTTTGAAAACCGCTAAGAGCTCCGCTCCAGGCGCCCCGCTATGCGCTCCGCCAGGCTGGCAAACGCCTTCTCGAAATCCAGGGCATTGCGGTTGGAGGTGCCGGCCACCAAGGCCTCGGTGCCGCCGTCCTCCGTCCGGCGCACGCGCACCCAGACCTTGCGATGCGGCAGATAAAAGAGGATGAAGATGCCGATCACCAGCATGACGGACCCGAAATACACCACATTTTTACCGGGCGACCGGGTCATTTGCAAACCGGTGGCCTGCCGTTGCTCGAAGCTGTCCAGGCTGAGAATGAAAGGCGTCGGATATTCGCGCAGCTGCAGCATCGCCTCGATGGCCGCCTGGAAAAACCAGGTCTGGTCTTCCTGGCTCATCCCGGGCGCCTCCGCCTTGACCAATTCCTGGAAGCTGCTTACGAAGAGATCCTCCGGAGCCAGGTTGCTGTTGGCGGCCGCGCGCTTGCGCACTTCGGCGAAATAGCGGGTGAAGAGATCCAGCGAACCATCCGGACCCACGGGCAGGAAGAGATAGCGGAAGGGCTGGTCCAGCTCCAAGCGCACGCCTTGGACGAAGTAACTGTGGCCCTCGCGCACGAAAGGCACCATGTAGGTCTGGAACTCGCGACCCTTGCCGGTGGCGTCGCGCACGATGTAGTCGAAGCTGGGGCCGAGATTCATCATCTTGCGCTCGCGGCCCTTGGCCTGGGCGCTCGCCTCATCCGCCGGCACGATGTTGAACATGGAGAAGTTCTTCAGCTCGATCTGGTACTGGCCGTCCCGGGACTTGAGCACTTCGCCCACCCGCCCCTGCATGGGCACGGGCTGGCCGTCGGGACTGTTCAGGAAGTGGCCCTGCATGCGCAGCAGCGAACCGCCATCGGAGAAGCTGGCCTGGTAGATGGCCACGCCCTTGTAGATCAACGGGTGGTTCACCGTGATGGTGGCTTCCTTGACCGGCTTGTCCTGGTCGTAGATCACCACATCGCTGGCGAAGGTCTTGGGCATGCCGGTGGAGTAATGCTCGATGTGGAAGCGCTTCACGTAGACCCGGAAACCCAGGTCCTGCACCAGATAACCATCTCCCACCTGCAGGAAGATCACGCCCGAGGAATCCCCCTCGGGGATGCTAACGTTGCCGCGGAAGGATGGATTGGATGGGTTCAGCCAGCTCTTGGCCGGGATCTGGGAAACCGGTTTGCTGAAATCCTTCTCCGGCTGCAGCTCGCCCCGCAGGATGTCCAGTTGGATGGGCAGGTTGCCGTCCATGAGGCCGCCGATGCAGATGATGATGATGGCCAAGTGGGTGAGAATGTAGCCCACTCGGTTCAGCGCGCCCTTGTGTCCCGCCACGCGGGCGATGCCGCCCTCCTCCGTTTCCTCGCGGGTTTTGTAGCCGGCTTCCTGCAGCACCTGCGCCGCCCGCGCCGCCGTCTCCGCGACCGGCAGTCCGCTGTGCAGCGCCCGTTGCGCCTTGAACGCCAGCAGCGCCTTTTCGTGCACGCGCACGCGCAGCTCGCGCATCTCGCGCAGCATGCCCGGCGTCTGCCGGATCAGGCAGGTGCTGGTGGACACCACCAGGAAGGTGAGGATGCCGAGGAACCACCAGCTGTGATAGACGTCGAACAGGCTGAGGGCTTTGAACACCTCGAACCAGTAGGCGCCGAACTTGATGATGTAATCCTGATAGGGCTGGTTCTGCTTGAGAATGGTGCCGATCACCGAAGCGATGGCCAGCGCCACCAGCAGCGTGACCGCCAGGCTCATGGAGCCCAGGAACTGGATCAGCAGACGCCCCGTGCTGCGCTCAACGCGGGGGGGATTGGACAGGGGGGCGGCGTTAGACAACAATGACTCCCAAGAAAAGCGATTCACCGAAAAGCGGGTCAACGGAATCAGACCCTGTCTAGGCTATAAAAAGTTCCCTGGCGGGAAAAGACAAAGGGGCAGACCGGAACAGTCTGCCCCCTGTCGGGCGCTGAAAGCCCATGCCGCATCGATCGACGCGGTGGCAGCGCCTTACAAGGACTGCAGGTAGGCGGCGACCGCCTGCATTTCTTCGTCGGTCATGTTCTTGGCCACGCCGCGCATCATCATGGCCGGATCATTGGCACGCTGGCCCGCCTTGAAGTACTTCAGCTGGTTCGTGACGTACATGCCATGCTGGCCAGCCAGGCGCGGGAAGAGGGGCGCCAGGCCCTTGCCGGCCGGGCCGTGGCAGGCGGCGCAGGCGGGGATGTTGCGCTCGGCGACGCCGCCATTGTAGATGTTCTTGCCCTTGGCGACCAGCGCCGCGTCGGCCGGCATGGGGTTCTTGGTCGGCGCCTGGCTGGCGAAGTAGGCGGCCAGGTTGGCGATGGCGGCCTCGTCCAAGGGCGCGGCCATGCCGAACATGATGCCCGCGTCGGGATCGTTGCGGTCATGGGTCTTGAAATTGTGCAGCTGCTTCTGGATGTACTCGGGCACCTGGCCGGCCAGACGCGGGAAGGTGGGGGCCATGCTGTTGCCGTCGGCACCGTGGCAGGCCGCACAGGCTGCCGAGGCCGCCTGGCCGGCCGCCGCATTCCCAGCGGCCGCTTGAGCCGCGCCAGCACTCATGAGCATCGCGGCCGCCGCCGCAAACACCAACCGTTTCTTCATGAACTTCACTCCTTAAAAGATTTGCAAGCAGAGGGAATGGGCGATGCACACAGGAAGCAAACCGATAAGCCTGTCTTATGGCACCAAAAATTCTTATTAATTGGGAGCTTAGAGCTCCGCACCCGGCCAAGAGCCTTGCCAAGGGTTTATACCAACGCGGATAATTCGTGTCAAATTATCTACTAATATTGCAGAGGCCCCTTCCGCCATGTCCCAAGACCCGTCCTTCCGCCTGCCGCTCCTGCGCCGAGCCGCTTACCGCCTCAACGTGGCCAGCCCGGCGCAACTGCCGCCCGACGAGGGCTACGAGGTCGCCTTCGCGGGACGCTCCAACGTGGGCAAATCCAGTGCCATCAACGCCATCGTCGATCAGAAGGGATTGGCCCGCACCAGCAGCCAACCCGGGCGCACCCAGCACCTGGTCTTCTTCGATCTCGATGCCGAGCGTCGCCTGGTCGATCTGCCGGGCTACGGCTACGCCCGTGCGCCCGAGGCGGTCCGCCGCCAATGGAGCGGGCTGATCGAGCGCTATCTGCAGCATCGCCAGTGCCTGCGCGGCATCATCCTGGTCATGGACATCCGCCACCCGTTCACGGATTTCGATCGGATGATGCTGGACTGGGCGGCGGCCATCGAGCGGCCGGTGCACGTCCTGCTCAACAAGGCGGACAAGCTGAGCCGGGGCGCGGGCCTGCAGGTGCTGGCCCGCCTGCGCCGCGACCATGGGACCCAGCAGTGCTCCATACAGCTCTTTTCCGCCGCGCACAAGATGGGCATCGACGAGGCGCACCGCAAACTGGGAGAGTGGCTGGAGATCCCCTCCGACTAAGGGCGCAAGACGGTTGGCAACAGCACGCGGGGACTGATCTATACTTGAATAAAAAAGAGGCCCCGGAAAAGGGGAAAACCGGGGCCCAATGATGAGTCCTGATTGGGTGGGTAGGACTCACGGCCCGCCCAGGGAGGATAGGAGCGGACCGGACAACCTTGCGGTCATCTGCTTCGTTTGAGCATCGTCCCCAAAAAAAGTTCACAAAAATTTTTCAAATTATTTTTGCGGCAACTGGATGAAGGGCAGGGCCCCGCCGCTGACGTTGGGCAGCCGCCCATCCCACTTCTCGATTGCCGCGCGCTGGTTCTCCACTTCCCGCAGCCGGATGAGCTCCTCGCTCACCTGGGCCTTCTGCAGCTCCAGGGCGCGCGCCTCCGCTTCGGCGCGCGCCACGCGCTGCTGCGCCTCGATGCGGATGCGCTGCAGGTCGCGCTCGGCCTTGAGCTTGAGCTGCTCCGCCGTGGTCTTGGCCTCGATAGCCTCGTTGAAGGACCTGGAGAACTGGAAGTTGACGATGGAGAACTCGTCCACCACCACGCCATGCCGCCCCAGGCGGCTGGCCAGCAATCGGCGGATCTGGTCGCGCACCTCGTCGCGCTTGGTGATCAGCTCCTCCGCCGAATAGCGGGCCATCACCGCCTTCACGCCCTCCTGCAGGGTGGGCAGGATGATGCGTTCGTCCACGTCCTCGCCGATGTCCCGGTACACCAGGTTCACCTGCGCCGGGTTCAGGTGGTAATTGAGCGCGACGGTACTGTGCACTTGCTGCAAATCGCGGCTGGCCGCCTCGCCCGTGCCTTCCACCTTCTGGATCTGCACGTTGATCTTGTGCACCCGCTCCGCCACCGGCATCACCAGATGCACTCCCTCCCCCAGCACCCGGTCCTCCACCGCGCCGAAAAAGGTCACCACGCCGCGATGGCCGGCGGGGATGATGGTGAACGGCGCGATCCAGGCCAGCAGCAGGGCCAGGAAGATCATGAGCAGCAGCATGCGCGCGGTGCGGAAGACGGGAGCTTGGGTGTTGAGAGCCATGGGCGTCCTTCTTGTTGGTCGAATCCTGCTAGGGTCTGTTCTCAATCAAGCGAAAAGCGTTATGCCATATGCAACCGAGGGGCTCTGTTGAATTTCAAGTGGGTTGCCGGGCATGAGGGTTGATCACTGCGAAGTCGAGCTTGCCGGCGATCAGGAAGATGACGGTTCTGATAGTGGTGAAGCGGGTGAAGCCGCGAGCGCGGCGCTTGGCGGACTGAAACAGGCCGTTGAGCGCTTCGAGGAAGCCGTTGGTCTGGCGGGTCTGGGCCCAGGCGACGATGCCCTCGAGGTGGCGACGGACCATGGCGGCGAC
>NZ_AUIS01000025.1 GCF_000423825.1 Thermithiobacillus tepidarius DSM 3134 | reverse complement strand
CTCGGCAGGTCAGGTCGCCGACATCGAACAGGCCGCAGCACTGATCCAGGATCAGCCGGCCGAATTCATCGTGGCCGACAAGGGCTACGATTCGGATGCCTTCGTCGAAACAATTACGACGCAGGGCGGTCAGGCGGTAATCCCGCCGCGTTCCAACCGACTCAACCCCCGCTCGTTCGACCGGCATATCTACAAGAGCCGCAATCTGATCGAGCGTTTCTTCGCTCGCATCAAGCAATTCAGACGCATCGCCACGCGTTACGACAAGCTCGCCCACTCCTTCCTGTCGTTCGTCCATCTGGCTTGTTCCATCGTCTGGTTGGCTTGATTGAGAACAGACCCTAGGGAAAACGGCGCGTAGACGAGGCGCAGCTCGTGCCGGGGGCGGAAGGCGTAGGTAAAGGTCAGACGCCCCGCCGCATAGGGGCCGCTGCCCGTCAGCTCGGCCAAGTCGAAACGGGTGCCCGTGGCATCGTTGGGAATCTGCACCTTGTTGCGCGATTGCCAGACGCCGCCGCCTTCGAGTTCAATGGAAAAGCGTGGGTCCGGCTCCTGGGCGGCGGCGCCCGCCGCCAGCAGTGAAGTGGCCAGCCCAAGCCAGCGTACGTTGCTTGCCATGCTTCGCCCTCCTCCAGTCCGACAACGGTGGAGTGCCGGTCCGCGTGGACTTGCAGCACGCGGGTGCGGCGCGTCAAGTCAAGTCAAGTATAGTCCCTGAGAGACGGATTCGACAGGCGCAGCATGCCGGCCGTGCCGGGATCATCGCAGCGCCCGGCCGCAGCCCCGGTAGCGCTTGCCGTCCAGCGTGACCGCCACCGTAGTCGCGAAGACCGCGCCGCTCATGTCATCGCGGCAGGGCCGGTCCACCAGCCGCGCCGTGAGCGCCTGACCGCCGGCCCGGGCCCGGTACAGCACCGCCCCGGGCTCCCGCTCCAGCCGCGCCGCCGCAAAGGCATGGCGGGTCCGGCCGTAATCCGTCACGAAGAGCAGCCCGCCGTCCCGGCCGATTTCCAGATACCAGCCCGGCTCGTTGCCCAGCGCCCGAAAAACCACGCCGCGCAGCCGGGCATCCTCCCAGGCGTCACCCACCGGGCGGCCGCCGCATTGGCTGTAGCGGCGCGTCCCCAGGTCCAGCAGCGCGCTGCTGCCCTTGCCCCAGAAGGTCACCGTCCCGTCGCTGTAGCGGATGCCGGAAGCGGCGATCACCTGCGGCAAGGTCAAGCTGCCTTCGGGCAGGAAGAGCCTGACTTGGGTGCTCGCGAAATGCACCAGGAAGCGATAGCCGCCCTCGCATTCGTAGACGTAGGAGCGTACGGCATCGGCAGCTGCCTGCGGGCGGGGCAGCTCGGGCGGCTGGTGCGCACAGCCGGCCAGCAGAGAGACGCTCAGCGCCGCGCCGAGATGCCGCCAAGGCCAGAACCGAACAGGCCGGACCGCCGTCATTGCAGCTCGCAGAAGATCTCGGCCATGGCCGGATCGCCATGCCGGTTGCCGGAACAGCGCCCGGCGAAAGGCTTCGCGGTCCGCGCCAGCGCGCCGATTTCGGCCACCCTGAGCAGCTTCCAGCCGGCCTCCTCGCCGCCGCGGCTGCCGCCGGCGACCTGGTAGCAGCGCAGCAACTCGTCTCCATCCCGGTCCCGGCCGTAGGCGTAGGGCTCCACGATCCGGGCAAAGCCTTGATAGCGGAGTTCGAGCAGCACGCGATCGCGGATCGCTTCGCAGATGAGCGTTTGCATACGGATGCCTCTCGTTCGATGTGCCGCATGCGGAGCGGGCAGCGCGATATCCGGCCCAACCGCGCCGCTGCCGCCGGCCGCAGGAGCGGGCTGGCCCATGCTTGCTTGCCCACCGGCACGGCGGATCGCGGGCCAGCCCGCTCCTGCACACCAACATGCCAGCCCGCCAGGCTTGGCATGGCACCGCCCCCGCCCGGCATGCCCGCCCCCGCCGGGCGCATGCCGGGTGAAGGGCTAGCGTGGGCGATCCCCGTCGGTTCGCGCGGCCGTGACGCTGCCCGTGCTGGTAGGAGCGGGCTGGCCCGCGATCGGGTTGGTCGAGCGGCACCGTTATCGCGGGCCAGCCCGCTCCTACAGTCCATGAGCAGCGCGGCCAGTTCGCTGCCGGGGCAGCGGTGGCACGACGCCCGCGTTCCCCGAGTACCCTCTCGCTGGGAGCGGGCCGGTTAGGAGCCAGGCAGCCTGATTGCGGACAATTTCCAGGACAAGCCGTCGCGGAGGAACACCATGGTCAACTCCCGCTTCGGATCCACCTTGTCGGATACCCTCACCGCGAACCGGTTGAACGTTTCATAGCCCATTTCAAGCACAGGATCGGCCTCGCTCGCGCCAAGCCCGCCTCGTTGGGCGCCTGCGCCCGCCTGCCTGCCGGGGTCCGGCTGGCGCCCTTTCATCATGGCCGCCAGCCCCTCGGGGGACACGAGCGCATCGATCATGGGATTGATGATGACGCCGGCCATGGCCACGCCAAGCGCCGCGAATGCGTCATCCTCTCTCGCCATCTGTCGTGTCATCTCAGCAGCAAGGCTGGCCTTCAAGCTCGCCTTGAGTGCCGGAAAGTCGACGTGGTCGGCCAGCGCCACCGCATCTCCGCTTTCCGCCGCGCTTTTCATGCTGCGGACGGCCAGATACGGGGCCGCGTAAATCCAGCCGGCAGCGAGCAGGACGATCACACCCAGCATCAGCTTCTTGTTCTTTGTCACGCGGAATCCTCCCTTGTGAAGAATGCCAGCCCCGAGCTTGGCAGAGATGCGGCTCGGGGATGCTTTTTCCACCGGAGCATGATAGCTTATCGGGCGCCGTTCCTCCGTTGTCCACTTGGTCAAGGAAGTTCCCGTGCAGCACCTCAACTCCCCCCGGCGCAACCGCGTCATCTTCGTCGTCCTCATCGGCCTGTTCAGCTTCGCCGCGCTGCGCATCGCCATGGCCCTCGGTCTGGAGCCGACCGCCGCGACCCAGGCCAACGTCGTCACCGGCGCCATGTTCGGCGCGACCCTGGCCCTCGGCGGCACCTACGCCATGCGCGCGCCCCTGCCCTTTTTCGGTGCGGTCATCGTGCTCGGGCTGGTGACCGGGCTGGTGCACCGTTTGCTGGGCATCGGCTGACGCCTGCGGGGAGTTCACTGGTCACGTCCCAGCACTGGCGGTGCCGGGACGTCCAGGCTTCGGTGGCGGGTGGTCCCGGCAGCGTCAGCCGTCTGAGCTGCTGGACCGCGGCGGGAGTGAAGTCCGGCTGGCAGGATGCGTCAGGAGCGCCGCGCCATCTCCGCCGCCCGCCATTCGTGGGCGAGCCTGTCGAGGATGCCGTTGACGAAGCGGTGGCCCTGTTCGGCGCCGAAGCGCTTGGTGAGTTCCAGGGCCTCGTTGATGACGACGCGGTAAGGCACGTCGAGGCGATGGGCGAGCTCGAAAGCGCCGAGGCGCAGGATGGCGCGCTCGACCTCGCTGATCTCGTCCCACTTGCGGTCGCTGAGCTTGCCGCGGATGGCGGCGTCGAGCTCGTCCGCATGGGAGGTCACGCCCCGCCATAGCTGCTGGAAGAACTGCAGGTCGGCGCCCTGCACTTCCTCGTCGGCCAGGAACTGGGCCTCGACCTGGGCGGGATCGCCGGGGTTGAGTTGCCACTGATAAAGGGCCTGCATGGCTGCCTCGCGGGCCAAACGTCTACTTCCGCTCATACCAACCTCTGTGCGCCGTGGAAACTGCGCTTGCGCTGTCCCCTTTGGCAGCCCGAATGCCCGTTTTGTTCAAACTGCTCATAGCTTTTTGAGCAGGTTCACCATCTCGATGGCGGTCATGGCGGCATCGACGCCCTTGTTGCCCGCCTTGGTGCCGGCGCGCTCGATGGCCTGCTCGATGGTGTCCGTGGTGAGCACGCCGAAGACCACGGGGATGCCCGAGTCCATGCTGGCCTGGGCCACGCCCTTGGCCGCCTCGCCGGCGACGTAGTCGAAGTGGGGCGTGCCGCCGCGGATGACCGCGCCCAGACAGATGACGGCGTCGTAGCGCCCGCTCATGGCCAGCTTCTTGGCCACCAGCGGGATCTCGTAGCTGCCCGGCACCTTGACCACCTCCAGATCCTCGGCGCGGGCGCCGTGACGCAGCAGCGCGTCGATGGCCCCCGCCTGCAGGTGCTCGGTGATGAAGCTGTTGAAGCGCCCCACCGCCAGGGCGAAGCGCGCCCCGGCGACCTGCAGATCCCCTTCTATGCTCTTGATTTCCGCCATGTCGCTATTCCTCGTTTGCGGCCCCGAAGGGCTGTTGTCCCACGATCTCCAGGCCGAAGCCCTTGATGCCGTGGAGTTTTTTTTCACTGTTGCTCAGCAGGACGGCGCGCCGCACCCCGAGATCGGCCAGGATCTGCGCGCCGATGCCGTAGTTGCGCAAGGACTCGCCCTCGCCCGGCTCCGGCAGCAGGCCGCGGCGCAGCAGCTCCAGGTCGCGGACCTGGTTCGCCAGCGCCTGGCCGCTCTCCGGATTGCGAATGTATACCAGGGCGCCGCGCGGCGCGCGGGCAATGGCGGCCAGGGCCGCCTGCACGCCCGGTCCGCAGTGGTCGCCGCCGCCGAAAAGGTCGCAGAGGGCGGACTGGGCCTGCACGCGCACCAGCACCGGCTCCTCGCCGGCCGCTGACAGCTCGCCCCAGGCGAGGGTCAGGTGCGTTTCCTGGTCCACCCGGCTGTGGTAGGCGTGCAGGATGAAGGTGCCGTGGGGCGTGGGCCAGGGCGTGCTGGCGACGCGCTCGACCAGGGGCTCGCGGCTGCGACGGTAGGCGATGAGATCGGCGATGGTGCCGATCTTCAAGCCATGCTGCCGCGCGTAGGGTATGAGGTCGGGCAGGCGCGCCATGCTGCCGTCCTCGTTCAGGATCTCGCAGATCACGCCGAAGGGCTTGCAGCCCGCCAGTCGCGCCAGGTCGCCGGCGGCCTCCGTGTGGCCGGCGCGGGTCAGCACGCCGCCCGGCTGGGCCATGAGCGGAAAGATGTGCCCGGGCATGATGATGTCGTCCGGCCCGGCCTCGTCGGCGATGGCGGCCAGGATGGTGGTGGCGCGGTCGGCGGCGGAGATGCCGGTGGTCACGCCCCGGGCGGCCTCGATGGAGACGGTGAAGTTGGTGGCGAAGGGCGTGCGATTGCTGCTGACCATGAGCGGCAGGGCCAGCTGCTGGCAGCGCTCCGGGGTCAGGGTCAGGCAGATCAGGCCGCGGCCGTGCTTGGCCATGAAGTTGATGGCCTCGGGGGTGACGTGCTCGGCGGCCATGACGAGATCGCCCTCGTTCTCGCGGTCCTCGTCGTCCATGAGCACGACCATGCGCCCGGCGCGGATCTCCGCCAGGATTTCTTCGATGGGGCTGATTTGCATGTGCGACATCAGGCGAAGCCGTGCTCGGCGAGGAATTCGGGGGTGAGGCCGTCGGCCTCGCGGCTGACCAGCCGTTCCAGATAGCGGGCGATGAGATCCACCTCCAGGTTCACCCGGGTGCCGGCGCGCCAGGATGCGGCCGTGGTCTGGGCCAGGGTGTGCGGGATCAGGTTGAGATCGAAGTAGCCGCCCTGCACCGCGTTCACCGTGAGGCTGATGCCGTCCACGCAGATGCTGCCCTTGGCGGCGATATAGCGGCGCAACTCCCGGGGCGCATGGATGCGGTACACCACCGAGCGCCCGGCCGGCGACAGGTCCACCACCTCGCCGACGCCATCCACGTGGCCGGCCACCAGGTGGCCGCCGAGGCGGTCGGCCAGGCGCAGGGCCTTTTCCAGATTGACCCGGGTGTCGAGCTGCAGGTCGCCGAGGATGGTCTTGGCCAGGGTCTCCTGGGATACGTCCACCCAGAAAGCGTCGGGCAGCAGCTCGGTGGCGGTGAGGCAGACGCCGGAGACGGCGATGCTGTCGCCCAGCTTGACGTCGCTCATGTCCAGGGCGCCTGCGTCGATCAGCAGGCGCATGTCGCCGCCCTGGGGCTGCTTGGCCCGGATGCGGCCCACTGCTTGGATGATGCCGGTAAACATAGTCTCAACCGCTCCGATCAGTGCGTGCCGTGGGCACGCAGGCCCAGAATGCCCACGGCAATCAGGCCGATGAAAAAGAGGCGCGAGGCATCGCGGGCCTCGCCGAAGAGCACGATGCCGAGGATGCTGGTGCCCACCACGCCGATGCCGGTCCACACGGCGTAGGCGGTGCCGATGGGCAGGCTCTTCAGGGCCAGGGCGAGCAGGTAAAAGCTCAGGACCATGGCCGCCACGGTGACGGCGCTCGGCCCCAGGCGCGTGAAGCCCTCGGTGTACTTCAGGCCCACCGCCCACACGATTTCGCAGAGTCCCGCCAGAAAGAGATACAGCCACGCCATGACTTTCCCGCCGTCAGCTTCGAGGCCGCAGCAGCAGCTTGAGATCCTCGCCCAGCAGCTCGTGCCGCAGGCACTGCCACAAGGATACCTGATCCAGTGCCGCATAGGGTCCCAGATGCGCCAGCGGCAGGCCATCGTGGCCCAGTAGCTTGGGCGCCAGATACAGCACCAGCTCGTCCACCCAGCCGCCCTCGATCAGGGCGCCGGCCAGGGTCGGCCCGCATTCCGCCAGCACCTCGTTGATCTCGCGCGCCTGCAGGGCCTGCCAGACCGCGTCGAGCGCCAATCCGCGCGCCGCCGGCGCTACCGCCTGCAGCTGCGCCCCGGCTGCCCGCAGGGCCGCCTGCCGCGCGGCCGGCGCCCCGGGGCCGTGCAGGATCAGCACCGGCCCGGCCGCCATGAAAAGACGCGCCGCAGGCGGCGTGCGCAGCTCGCGGTCCAGCACCACCCGCAGCGGCTGGCGCAGGACCGTCTCGCCGTCCAGGCGCGGATCGAGCCGCGGATCATCGGCCAGCACCGTGCCGATGCCGGTGAGGACGGCGGCGCTGCGGGCGCGCAAACGCTGCACGTCGGCGCGCGCGGCCGGGCCGGTGATCCACTGGCTGACGCCGTTGCCGAGCGCCGTGCGGCCGTCCAGGCTGGCGGCCAGCTTGAGCCGCACCCAGGGCCGTCCGCGCTGCATGCGGCTGATGAATCCGGGATTCAGGGCAGCCGCCTGCTCCGCCAGCAGGCCCACCTCCACGGCGATGCCCGCCGCCCGCAGGCGCGCGATGCCCTGCCCCGCCACCTGCGGGTTGGGGTCCTGCATGGCCACCACCACCCGCGCCACCCCCGCCGCCACCAGGGCGTCGGCGCAGGGCGGCGTGCGGCCGAAATGGCTGCACGGCTCCAGGGTCACGTAGCAGGTGGCGCTGCGCGCCGCCTCGCCCGCCGCGCGCAGGGCGTGCACCTCCGCATGGGGAGTGCCGGCCTGGGCGTGATAGCCCTCGCCGACGATGCGCCCGTCGCGCACCAGCACGGCGCCCACGCGCGGATTGGGATCGGTCCCGTAGAGCCCCCGCTCCGCCAAGGCCAGGGCACGCGCCATGTACTCGGCATCCGCGCTCAAGCGCCGCCTTTCTTCTCCGGCAGCAGGCTCAGCTGCTGCGCGTCGTTCTCTTCGTAGGCCCGACGCAGGCGCTCGATTTCGGCGCTGAACGCTTCCACGTCCTCGAAGCGGCGGTAGACCGAGGCGAAGCGCACGTAGGCCACCGGGTCCAGCTCGCGCAGGGCCTCCATCACGTAGCCGCCGATCAGTCGCGAGGGCACCTCGCGCTCGCCGGTCTCGCGCAGGCGCTTCTGGATGGCGCGCGCCGCCGCGTGCACCTTCTGAGTGTCCACTGGCCGCTTGGACAGCGCGCGCTGCAGGCCGCGCAACAGCTTCTGCTCGTCGAAGGGCTCGCGGCGCCCGTCGGACTTGACCACGGTAGGCATGGCCAATTCCACCCGCTCGAAGGTGGTGAAGCGCGAGCCGCAGGCGGGGCACTCGCGCCGCCGGCGCACGCTGCTGCCCTCGTCGGCCAGACGCGAGTCGACGACGCGGGTGTCTTCGTGGTTGCAGAAGGGGCAGCGCACGGATGCTCCCTAGCGTCTCTTTAGCCGTAGACGGGGAAACGGCGGCACAGTTCCACCACCTCGCCCGCCACCCGCTCGGCAATGCCCGCGTCGTCCGGGGCGTCCAGCACGTCGCCGATCCAGTTGGCCAGATGATGCATTTCCGCCGTGCCGAAGCCGCGGCTGGTCACCGCCGGCGTGCCGATGCGGATGCCGCTGGTGACGAAGGGCGAACGGGTATCGAAGGGCACGCCGTTCTTGTTCACCGTGATGTGGGCGCGACCGAGGGCGGCTTCGGCGTCCTTGCCGGTCAGGCGGTCGCCCAGGTTGACCAGGAAGAGATGGTTGTCGGTGCCGCCGGACACGATGCGATAACCGCGCGTGGCCACGCCCTTGGCCAGGGCCTGGGCGTTGTCGATGACCTGCTGCTGATAGGCCTTGAACTCGGGAGCCAGGGCCTCGGCGAAGGCCACCGCCTTGCCGGCGATCACGTGCATCAGCGGGCCGCCCTGCAGGCCGGGGAAGATCATGGAGTTCACCGCCTTGGCGTACTCCTCCCGACACAGGATCAGGCCGCCGCGCGGGCCGCGCAGGGTCTTGTGGGTGGTGCTGGTGACGAAATCGGCGTGCGGCACCGGGCTCGGGTGCAGGCCGGCAGCCACCAGGCCGGCGATGTGGGCCATGTCCACCATCAGATAGGCGCCCACCGCGCGGGCGATCTCGCCGATGCGGGCGAAATCAATGATGCGCGAGTAGGCGCTGGCGCCGGCCACGATCATCTTGGGCTTCTCGCGCTCGGCCAGCTCGGCCATGGCATCGTAGTCGATGCGCTCGTCCTCGGCGGCAACGCCGTAGGCCACCACCTCGAAGAGCTTGCCGGACAGATTCACCGGTGCGCCGTGGGTCAGGTGGCCGCCGTGGGCCAGGTTCATGCCCATGATCTTGTCGCCGGGCTTGAGCACGGACAGATAGACCGCCTGGTTGGCCTGGGAGCCGGAGTGGGGCTGGACGTTGGCGTGCTCGGCGCCGAAGAGCTGCTTGGCGCGGTCGATGGCCAGCTGCTCCACCTGGTCCACGTACTCGCAGCCGCCGTAGTAGCGCTTGCCAGGATAGCCTTCGGCGTACTTGTTGGTCAGCACCGAGCCCTGCGCCTCCATGATGCGGGGACTGGTGAAGTTCTCGGAAGCGATGAGCTCGATGTGATCTTCCTGGCGCCGGGCCTCGCCGGTGATGGCGGCCCACAGGGCCGGATCGAAATCCGCAATATTCATCTTCTTGGAAAACATGGTGCCTCTCCGCCAACCCCGCGTCAGCTGGCCGCTGTGTTATGATGGAAAAGTGGGTAAATTAGGAAACTCTTCAAATTACGTGAAAGCAGGCAAAACCGCAAGCCGATCGCTGCGCCCAAAACTACCGTGACGACAACTCCCGCCAAGCCCCAAGCCGCCGCCCCCCCGGGCCGCTTCAACATGGACGCACTGCAATTGCAGTGCGCCGCCGCCTGCCTGGCAGATGCCCTGCGGGGGGCGAGGCTCACCGAGGTACGCAGCGCACCCGGCGGCATCGTGCTGACATTCGGCACCCGCGACCTGCTGCTGCAGATCGCCCGCGCGCCACTGGGCCTCTGGCTGGCCGACGCCCTGCCCGAGGCCGAGTCACCCCCCTTCGCCAACCTGGCGCGCCAGCAGCTCCAGGGACTGCACCTGCAGGCCATCGACGCGCCCCATCCGGACCGGGTGCTATGCCTGCGTTTCGAACGGCGGCACATCAGCGGCCGGCGCGACCAGCGCACCCTGGTGGCGGAGTGGCTGGGACAGCGCAGCAACCTCGTCCTGCTGGAAGGCGACGGGCGAATGCGCTTCGCCTGGCGCTGGGACGAGGTCACGGCGGCGGAAGCGCGCATCCTGCCGCAGCAACCCTACCGTCCCCCGGCCGGCATGGGTGGCGAGCGGCTCTGGTTCATCGCGCCGCGCCTCCGTCCCCCACTGCCTCCGGCAGCCCAGGACGATCTGGCCGCAACGGCCGAAGCGGCGCGGCGGCAGTGCCGACCCTGGCACCGCCTGCGGCGGGACGACCACGACCTGCTGTATCCCATCGTCCTGCCCGGCTGGGATGAGCTCGGCCCGGCCGACTTCCTGACGGGCTGGCCGGCCTTCCTGCGCGAGCGCACCGGCGCGCATGCGCAGGCACCGCTGCAGACGGCGCTGCGACAGCGGCTGCGGCAGCTCGTCCACCGCGAAAGCGAGACGCTGCGCAAGGTGCGCGCGGATGTCGAGCGCCTGCAGGACCCGGCCCGCTATCGGCGCTGGGGACAGGCCCTCTACACCCTGCCCGACCGGATTCCGCAAAGCGATGCGGTGGAGGCGCTGGACTACAACGCCGAGCCGCCCGCCGCCATCCGGGTGCCGGTCACGCCCGGCCTGCCGCTGCATCAGCAGGCCGAAGGCTACTTCAAGCAGGCGCGCAAGGCCGAGCGCGGCCTGGCCCAGGCCCTGGAGCGGCAACGGGCGCTGGAGGACCGGCTCGCCGCGCTGCAGGCGCTCAGCAGGGAGCTGGACAGCGGCGAAGGCACGCCGGCAAGTATCGCCGCGCGCCTGGAAGCCCTCCATCCGCCGGCCGAGACCGGCAAGACGAAGCCGCGCGCCGCCCGCGCAGGCAACGGCAATGCCGAGCCCCTGCGCGTCAGCGTGGACGGCTACGAGATCCTGGTCGGGCGCAGCGCCCGCCAGAACGAAACCATCACCTTCAAGCTCGCCCGCCCCTGGGACATCTGGCTGCACGTGCAGGACCATCCGGGCGCCCACGTGCTGATCCGCATGCCCAAGCAGGAAAAGCGCCCGCCGGACCGGGTGCTGGCCCAGGCCGCCGCCCTGGCCCTGCGCCACAGCCCGCGCGCCGGCCAGGCCGCCGACGTGGACTGGACCCAGGCCCGTTTCGTCACCCGCAAGCCAGGCGGCGGCCCGGGGCAGGTGCTGTATCGGGAGTTCAGGACCTGGCGCGTGGATGTGGATGCGGGAGCATGATGCGCTGCGGCTCGGCATGAGAGAAAACCGGCGGAGCGCAGCCAGCAGATGTTGGGAATCGGAACGGCTAATGTCCCCGACGCGCAGCGATCCGCCGCCACCGGTCCGCTTTGCGGGTCAATGGCGAATTGCGCGACTCGGCGGGGCAAAGGAATCATAGCCCTAACCGCATCCGGCGGGAGGGACTACTGGAGGCGTGTAGGAGCGGGCTGGCCCGCGATAGACTGAATCGCCTGCCAAGGAATCGCGGGCGAGCCCGCTCCCACGGCCAGCGGCGGCGGCGCGGTCCAGGGGCAATGGCCGGGCACCCGCCCTATCAGCCTTCCCCCTGCCCGGCGCGAGCGGTGCCGCGCCAAGCCTGGCGGGCTGTCATCCTGGCTTGTAGGAGCGAGCTGGCTCGCGATCAGCCGTGTCGATTGGCGAGCAATCGCGAGCCAGCTCGCTCCGACAGCCGACGGCGGCAGCGGGGCTCTGGGTTGCCTTTGCCGTTTCCACCCCGTTGTCCCGTCGAGTTGCGCGAGCCGCAGGCGAGAGCAGCCCACGGGAGTGGCAAAACGACCAACGGGAGTTTCGCGAGCCGCAGGCGAGAGCGAGCGCAGTGAACGGCAAAACGACCAGCGGAAGTTTACCGCTGCGCTTTCGGCGCCTATGGCGCCTCAGGCAACGGGCGCGGCCCGTTTTCGCGAGCGCAGCGAGAGCGAACGCAATGAGCGGCAAAAAGCAGGTTGCTGGCGGGCGCAGCCCGCTCCTAACCCCAACCCGTTGGGCGGCACAGGCCCAGCTCAATCTAGCCGCCTACCAGCGACCGCTCCTCGAACCGCCAGCAGGCGGGCCAGCCCGGGAGGCCGGCCAGCGACCCCGCGCACCCACTTCCCTCTTGTATCCTGCCCTTGTTTATATAAATATAACCGGGTCCATTTATAACCTGACCAGGAAGAAGCATGGGCTCAGCGACCGATATCCAGACCCTACAAGGCATCAAGCTCAACACCGTCCGCCAGGCGATCTCCAGCGACTGCTATCAGCGCTCCACCAGGAAAGCCCTGGGCTGGTACGCCTTCGACCTTGTCCTCTATCTGAGCGCCATGTGGGGCGTCTTTGCCAGCCACAGCCCGTGGCTGAAGCTCTTTTTCGGCCTGCTGGCCGGCTGCACCGTGGCTTTCATGTTCGTGTGGGCCCACGATGCCGCCCACGGCGCGCTCTTCAAGAGCAAGCGCGTGGCCGAGGTGCTGGGCACGATTTTCATGCTGCCTTCGCTGCAGATGTATCGCCTCTGGGCCTTCGGCCACAACCGCGTGCACCACAGCTTCACCTCTTTCAGTCCGGTGGACTGGATCTGGCGTCCGCTGACGCCGGCGGAATACGCCAGCCGCTCGCCGTGGCAGCGCTTCATCTATCGGCTGGAGCGCAGCCCCTACAGCTGCGCCCTGCACTACCTGCTGCGCGTCTGGTGGCCCGGCATGGTGCGCTTCAAGCCGGACGCCAACACGGAGGACCGCCATCTCCTCACGCTGAACAAGCTGATCACGCTGGTCTTCTTTCTGGCCTTCTCGGCGCTGGCCTATGCCTACGCGGGCGGCATCGTGGGCGTGATCGCCGCGGTCATCGTACCGTGGCTGGTCTTCAACTACTTCATCGCCCTCTTCATCTTCCTGCACCACACCCACCCGCAGATCCCCTTCTTCGACTCGCGGCAGGAGTGGACCAATACCCTCGGCCAGCTCTATTGCAGCACGGTGGTGCGCTGTTCTCGCCTGAGCGAAATGCTGATCCACAACATCATGGTGCACACGCCGCATCACGTGGACCCGCGCATCCCCTTCTACAACCTGAAGCGCGCCTACGCCGACCTGAAGCGGGAGTACGGCTCGTACATCCACGAGTACCGCTTCCGCTGGTCCACGGTGCGGCACATTTTCAAAAGCTGCCAGCTCTATGACTTCGAGAACAAGGTGTGGTACAGCTTCCGGCAGGGCGCCGCGCTGGTCCGCAACAACGCCCAAGGGGATTTGAGCCGCGCCGCCGGCGCTTGAGAGACAGTGATCGGTGAAACGTGATTCGTGATTCTGATCCGGGCACTGCCGGCTCACGTTTCATGATTCACGTTTCACTCTCCAGACGCCGCAGATGCTTGCGCGTCAGGGCGTGAAAGCGGGGGGTGGGACCCACGTCCTCGTAGATGGGATCGCCTTGGTCATCCTCGGCGATCACGCGCGCGCCCTGCACGTAGGGCAGCGAGGTCTCCAACTCGTCCAGCGCCGCGCTCAAAAGCTCGGCGATGAGCTCCCGCTCGCTGCGGAGCGGATACATCTCCGCCAGGGCGGCGATGCGCGCGGCATCGCGCAGCGGCAGCCGGATCGCCAGTTCGTGTGCCGTCAGTCTGGTGCTGGCGTGCTTCTCCCAAGTATCGATCAGTTCCTTCACCTTCATGGCGCCTCCTGTTCGGAACCAAGGCTCTGCGAAGTGATATGCGGCCCAGGGCGAACGACCAGCGTCTGCTCGCCGCTCTCATCCAGGCCTTATCGCGGGCAAGCCCGCTCCTACAAGTGGCCCCGGCGCCGCTCGCCCCGCAGGAACGGGCTTGCCCGCGATCGCGTCACCTCCACCGGCAACACCCGCCCGCCTAGATGCGCGCCCCGTCCTCCCGGTCGCCGGCGCGGATCAGCTTGGTCTTCAGCACGTGCTCGCGCTTCAGGCCCAGCCACAGGGTCACGGGACTGGCGATGAAGATGGAGGAATAGGTGCCGACGATGATGCCGATCACCAGGGTCACGGCAAAGGGCTGGATCACCGGGCCGCCGAAGAAGAGCAGCGCCAGCACCACGAGCAGCGTGGTCAAGCTGGTCATGATGGTGCGGGACAGGGTGGAATTGACGCTCATGTCCAACACCTCCACCACCGACTTGTTGCGCTGCTGCACCAGGTATTCGCGGATGCGGTCGAAGATCACCACCGTATCGTTGATTGAATAGCCCATCACCGCCAGCAGCGCGGCCAGGGTGGTAACGGAAAATTCCATGCCGCTGACGCTGAAAAAGCCCAGGATCAGGATGGGGTCATGCAGCAGCGCAACGATGGAACCCACGGCGAAGCGCCACTCGAAGCGGATGCTCACGTAGATCAGGATGCCGAGAATCACCAGCAGCAGGGCCAGCAGGCCCTGGGTGGCCAGTTCCTGGCCCACGTGCGGGCCCACGAACTCCACCCGCCGGATCTCCAGGCCTTGACCGCCGGGCGTTTGCTGCAGGGCGGCGGACACCCGGGCGCTGAGCGCCGTGCTGCTGGCCTGGCTGCCGCCCGGCAGGCGGATCAGCACGTCCTGAGGCGAGCCGAAGGTCTGCACCACCGCGTCGCCGAAGCCGTTGCGCGCCAGTGCCTCGCGCACTTGGGAAACGGATGCCGCCTGCTGGTAGCGCACCTCGATGAGCGTGCCGCCGGTGAAGTCGATGCCGAGATTCAAGCCCTTGGTAAACAAGGCAACGAGACTGCCCAGCACCAGGATGGCGGACAGGATGGCGAAATGGACGCGCCGGTCCATGAAGCGGATTTGCGTGCTGCCTTTGAAGAATTCCATGGGCGATCCTCAGATATAGAGCTTCTGCAAGCGCCGGCGGCCCATCACGAACTGGATGACCGCGCGGCTCACCATGACCGCGGTGAACATGGAGGTCAGGATGCCGATGCTCAGCACCACCGCGAAGCCGCGCACTGGGCCGGTGCCGAACTGGAAGAGCACGAGGCCGGCGATCAGGGTGGTGATGTTGGAGTCGATGATGGTGGTCATTGCGCGCTCGAAGCCGGCGTCCACCGCGGCGCGCGGGCTCATGCCGTTGCGCAGCTCCTCGCGGATGCGCTCGTAGATGAGCACATTGGCGTCCACCGCCATGCCCACGGTCAGCACAATGCCGGCCATGCCTGGCAAGGTCAGGGTGGCGCCCAGCAGCGACAGGGCGGCGATGATGAGCACCACGTTGAGGGCGAGCGCCAGATTGGCCACCAGGCCGAAGAGCCGGTAATAGAAAGTCATGAAGGCCAGCACCACCAGCATGCCGATGATGATGGAGTTGATGCCCTGCTCGATGGAGTCCTGGCCCAGGCTCGGCCCGACGCTGCGCTCCTCCACCACCGCCACCGGCGCCGGCAGCGCGCCGGCGCGCAGCATGATGGCCACCGAGTGGGCCTCCTGGGTGTCGGCGAAGCCGTTGATCTGCGCCCGCCCGCCGGTGATGGGCTCGTTGATGACCGGCGCGGTGATGACCTTGTCGTCCAGCAGGATGGCCATGCGCTTGCCGACGTTTTCGGTGGTCAGGCGCGAGAAGATGCGCGTGCCGCGACCATCGAAGCTGACGTTGACGATGGCCTGGCCGGTCTGCTGATCGATGCCGGAACCGGCATCGCTGATGAACTCGCCGGTCAGCACCGTGTGCGTCTTCAGCAGATAAGGCTGGCCGTCGCGGCCGTAGTAAAGGGCATCGCCGGCCGGCACGCTGCCGCCCACGGCGGCAGCCACATCGTGCTCCTCGTCGACCATCTTGAACTCGAGCTGCGCAGTGGAGCCGATGATCTGCTTAGCGCGGGCGGTGTCCTGCACGCCCGGCAGTTGCACGGCGATGCGGTCGATGCCTTGGCGCTGGATGACCGGCTCGCTCACGCCGAGCTGGTCGATGCGGTTGCGGATGGTGATGATGCCCTGCTCCACCGCGAACTTGCGCAGACGCTCCTTTTCCGCGTCGGTCAGGGTGACGCGCAGAAAAAGGCCGTCGGGCGTGCGCTCCGGCAGGAGGGCCAGTTCGGGATAGCGCTCGCCGAACTCGCGGCCGGCAGCGTCGAGGGCGGCCTGATCGTTCAGCTTGATGCGCAGCGCCTGTGCGCCCTCGCGCTCCACCCGCAGGTACTGGATGCCCTTCTCGCGCATGAAGACGCGCAACTCGTCCACGTAGCGATCGACGGCGCGGTTGATCGCCACCTCCGTCTGCACCTGCAGGAGCAGGTAGACACCGCCGCGCAGATCCAGGCCGAGATTCACCGGCTTGGCGCCAAGGGCCTGCAGCCAGCCCGGCGCGGCGGACAGGGAGGCCAAGGCCACTTCCGTCTGCGCCGGCAGGCGCTGGCGCAGGAGCACCTGGGCGCTGGCCTGGGACTCGGCATCAGGGAAACGCGCCCGGATCTCGCCGCCGCCTTGCCGCACCTGCAGATACGGAATGCGCGCCTGCTGCAGCAGAGACTCGACCTGCGCCGGGCTTGGAGCCGCAGTGCCCTGGGGCGCCTTGATCTCCAGGGCCGGATCGGTGCCGTAGACGTTGGGCAGGGCGTACAGGAAGGACGGAATGAGTACCGCCAGAATCAGCAGATACTTCCACAGCGGATAACGATTCATGCAGCGCGTTCCTTAGGCAGGGCGGAATGGAGCGAGGGTCCGGCGTTCAGGTCTTTTTCAGCGAACCCTTGGGCAGCACCAGGGTCACCGCCTGCTTCTGCACCTTGACCACCACGCCGTCGGCCACTTCCAGCCCGAGGAAATCGTCGCCCACGTTGACCACCCGCCCGGCCAGGCCGCCGTTGGTCACCACCTCGTCGCCCTTGGCCAGCGACTCCACCAGCTGCTTCAGCTCCTTGGCCCGCTTCATCTGGGGGCGGATGAGGAGAAAGTAGAAAATGGCGAAGATGACCAGCATCGGCGCGAGCTGCAGCAGCAGGTTGGGCTCCTGCGGCGCGGCCGGCGCCTGGGCATAGGCGGAAGAGATCAAGCCAAGATCAAAACTCATCGCAGTTCCTTTTATACATTTTCCGAATGTGTTGCGCGGCCCGCTCAGGCCAGCGGCGGCACGGCCTGCCCGCGGCGGGCGTAGAAGTCCGCCACGAAGTCTGCCAACTGGCCGCTGGCGATGGCCTCCCGCAGGCCGCGCATGAGATCCTGGTAGTAGTGCAGGTTATGAATGGTGTTCAGGCGCGCCCCCAGGATCTCCCGGTTACGCTGCAGATGGCGCAGGTAAGCCCGGCTGTAATAGCGACAAGTGTAGCACGTACAGGCCGGATCGGGCGGCGCGGTATCCAGTTCATAACGGGCGTTGCGTAGCTTAACCGTCCCTTCGCGGGTAAACAACCAACCGTTGCGGGCGTTGCGGGTCGGCATGACGCAATCGAACATGTCCACGCCGCGCCGCACCGCCTCGACGATGTCCTCGGGCGTGCCCACGCCCATGAGGTAGCGGGGCTTGTCGGCGGGCATCTGCGGCACCAGGGCGTCGAGGGTGGCGAGCATCTCGTCCTTGGACTCGCCCACCGACAGGCCGCCGATGGCGTAGCCGTCGAAGCCGATGGCCTGCAGGCCCTCCAGGGAGCGCGCCCGCAGGTCCGCGTACATGCCGCCCTGCACGATGCCGAAGAGCGCGCCGTCGCCGTCGTAGGCCGCGCGCGAGCGGCCCGCCCAGCGCAGGCTCAGTTCCATGCTCCGACGCGCGGTTTCATGATCGGCCGGATAGGGCGTGCACTCATCGAAGATCATGACGATGTCCGAGCCCAGGCGTTTCTGCACGGCCATGGATTCCTCGGGGCCCAGGAACACGGCGCGGCCGTCCACCGGCGAGCGGAACTTCACGCCGGCCTCGGTGATCTTGCGCAAGGCTCCCAGGCTGAAGACCTGGAAGCCGCCCGAGTCGGTCAGGATCGGCCCGTCCCAGTGCATCATGCGGTGCAGATCGCCGTGCGCTTCCACCACCTCCAGGCCAGGCCGCAGCATCAGGTGGAAGGTGTTGCCCAGGATGATGTCGGCGCCGAGCGTGCGCAGCTCTTCCGGGGTCATGGCCTTGACCGTGCCGTAGGTGCCCACGGGCATGAAGGCCGGCGTGCGCACCTCGCCGCGCCGCAGGCGGATCAGGCCGGTGCGCGCCGCGCCGTCGCGGGCATGGATGTCGAAGCGCAGCGGCCCGTCAGCCACGTTCCGCTCCCAGGGAAGCCCGCTCCGGCGTCACGAACATGGCATCTCCATAACTGAAAAAACGGTACTCCCGCGCCACCGCGTGGGCATAGGCCGCCAGCGTTTGCGTCTGGCCAGCGAAGGCGCAGACCAGCATCAAGAGGGTGGACTCGGGCAGATGGAAGTTGGTGATCAGGGCGTCGACCACGCGGAAGCGGTAGCCTGGATAGATGAACAGGCGCGTCTCGCCGGCATAAGGCCGCAGCTCGCCGTCCGCGGCCGCCGCCTCCAGGGCGCGCAGGCTCGTGGTGCCCACCGCCACCACCCGCCCGCCGCGCCGGCGGGCGGCCGCCACCGCCGCCACGGTGGCGGGCGGCACCTCCAGGTATTCGGCATGCATGTGGTGCTCGCGGATGTCCTCCACGCGCACCGGCTGGAAGGTGCCGGCGCCGACGTGCAGGGTGACGCTGGCCTGCGCCACCCCGTGCTCGGCCAGGGTCGCCAGCAGCGCCTCATCGAAGTGCAGCCCGGCCGTCGGCGCGGCCACGGCGCCCGGGCGGCGGGCGTAGACCGTCTGGTAGCGCTCCAGATCCGCCGCCTCCGGCTGGCGCGCGATATAGGGCGGCAGAGGCACTTCGCCATGGGCGGCCATCAGCGCCGGCCAATCCCGGTCGGGCGGGCTTTCCAGCAGGAAGAGATCGCCCTCGCGCTCCCGCACCCGCACGCTGACGCCCGCCGCCAGGATCACCTCGCCGCCCGGCCGCAGGGGCTTGGAGGCGCGCGCCTGGACCCAGGCCAGATGCGGCGCCGCCAGGCGCTCCAGCATCAGCTCCACCGCGCCGCCGGTATCCTTGCGGCCGTGGAAGCGGGCCGGGATGACGCGGGTATCGTTGAAGACCAGCAGATCCCCCGGCCGCAGCAAATCCGGCAGCTCCCGGAAAAGGCGGTCCTCCAGGCGGCCGCTGGCCCCTTCAAGATGGAGCAGCCGGGAGGCGCTGCGCTGCGGCAGGGGCGCCTGGGCGATCAGATGTTCAGGCAGATGATAGCTAAATTGACTCTTCTTCACGTTGGCGCTTCGGATAAATTTGCACGCGCAGTATACGCGGCCCCTGCATCTCGCGCACGAGCACGTCGAAATCGTCGAAGGCCACGCGCTCGCCCGGCTGCGGCAGGCGCTCCAGGCGCCACATGACGAGCCCGCCCATGGTATCCACCTCCTCGGCGGGGATTTCGATGTCCAGCTCGCGCTCCAGGGTATAGATGGGCAGGCTGGCCGCGCCCAGGAAGCTGCCGTCCGGCAGCCGCTGCCAGCCGCTCTTCTGGCGCTGGAACTCGTCCTGGATCTGGCCCACCAGGGCTTCCAGGATGTGCTCCATGGTGATGAAGCCGGTCACCGTGCCCAGGTCGTCCGTCACCACGGCGAAATGGGATTCTCCTTCGCGAAAGCGCCGGAACAGGTCGAAGGCCGGCAGGTCGCGCGGCACCACGGCGATGGGCCGCATGAAGACGCCCAGGTCGCTCAGCGAGTCGCCGCGGCGCTGGGCGGCGAAGAGGTCCTTCACGTGCACGATGCCGATCACGTTGCTGCGATCCTCCTCGCAGACGGGGTAGCGCGTGTAGCGGTAGCGGTCCATGGTGGCGATGTTGTCCGCCGCCGGCTTGTCCACGAAGAGGCAGACCATGTCCGCCGCCGGCCGCATCAGCTCGCCGGCGGTCAAGTCGGAAAAGTCCAGCGTGCGGGCCAGGATCTCCCCCGCTTCGCCGATCAGCTCCCCCTGGGCATGGCTGGACATCACGATCATCTTCAACTCCTCGGGGGAGTGGGGGCGCTCCTCCTCATGGGCCATTTCCTGGCCCAGGGTCCTCAAGATGAAGTTGGCGCTCTGGTTGAGCAGCCAGATCGCCGGATACATGAGCCAGTAGAAGCTGTACAGGGGCACGGCGGTCCACAGGGATACCGGCTCCGGCTGGCGGATGGCCATGGATTTGGGTGCCAACTCGCCCAGCACGATGTGCAGGTAGGAAATGAGAAAAAAGGCAAAGGCAAAGGAGATGCCGTGCACCACGGCGGGCGACTCGACCCCGAGCGTCAGCAGCGGGCCCTCCAGCAGACGGGCAAAAGCCGGCTCGCCGATCCAGCCCAGGCCCAGAGAGGCCAGGGTGATGCCCAATTGACAGGCGGACAGGTAGGCGTCGAGATGGGCATGCACCTGGGCCAGGATGCGGCCGCGCAGTCCGTGCTCGCGCGCCATGGTCTGCACGCGGGTGGCGCGCATCTTGACCATGGCGAATTCGGCGGCCACGAAAAAGCCGTTGAGCAGCACCAGCGCAAAGGCCAGGAATACCAGCAATAGATCGTTCATACGCGCTTTCTAACATGTCTCCCTGGCAAAAACCACCGATGCCCCAATCCACCTTGCGCAGCCCGAGGCTTCGTACTACAATTTTCGGTTCTTGGCCGGGGTGGCGGAATTGGTAGACGCGCCGGACTCAAAATCCGGTGGTGGTGACACCGTGTCGGTTCGACTCCGACCCTCGGTACCAGACGCAAAGGCCCGGCGTGGCAACGCCGGGCCTTTTTTCGTAGCCGCGCCGCGTTCAGACGAACAGCCGGTCCGTGCCCAAAAGCGCTTCGAATGCATCGGCCGGCATCGGCCTGCCCGTCCAGTAGCCCTGCACCAGATCGCAGCCCATCTCCTTCAGGCAGGCGAACTGTTCCCGCGTCTCCACCCCTTCGGCCGTCACCCGCCGCCCCAGGGCGCCCCCCAGGGCGACGACGGCGCCGACGATGGCCCGGTCGTCGGGGTCGCTGACCACGTCGCGCACGAAGGCGCGATCGATCTTGATTTCGCGGGCGGGCAGCCGCTTCAGGTAAGCCAGCGAGGAGTAGCCGGTGCCGAAATCGTCGATGGCAATGCCCACCCCCATGGCCACGCACTCCTGCATCATGGCATAGCCCACTTCAGGCCGCTCCATGGCCACGCTCTCCGTGACCTCCAGCTGCAGCTGGCACGGGGCGATACGGCTCTCCGCCAGGATCTGCGCCAGTTTGGCCACCAGATCGGGATCCTGGAACTGGCGCGCTGACAGGTTCACGGCCACGTGCAGCTCATGCCCGGCACGATGCCAGCGCTGCGCCTGCCGGCAGGCCTCGCCCAGCACCCATTCGCCGATGGGCAGGATCAGCCCCATCTCCTCGGCCAAGGCAATGAACTCGACCGGCCCGCGCAATCCGCGCTCCGGATCCTGCCAGCGCAGCAGGGCCTCGGCGCCGACGATCCGACCACTGTGGAAATCCACCTTGGGCTGGTAATGCAGGACGAACTCGCTGCCGTCCAGGGCGCGCTGCAGCCCGCGCTTCAGGAGCGAGCGTTCCAGCATCAGGGGGGCCACGGAACGGCCGAAGAGCCGGTATTTGCCGCCGCCTTCCTTCTTGGCCGCGTACATGGCGGCATCGGCATGGCGCAAGAGGGTGGAGACATCCTGGCCGCAGCCCGGGAACTGGGCAATGCCGATGCTGCCGTTGAGCTGCAGCTGCATGTGGTCAAGCTCGAAGGGGACGTTCAGCACCGCCAGCAGGCGCTCCGCCACGGTCAGCACGCTTTCCAGGCCGTCCACCCGCGGCAGGAGCACGACGAACTCGTCACCGCCCCAGCGCGCCAGGGTATCCTCCTCCCGCAGGCAGCTGCGCAAGCGGCGCGCCGCCAGCTGCAGCAGCACGTCGCCCACCTCGTGCCCGAGAGTATCGTTGACCTCCTTGAAGCCGTCCAGGTCCAGGAAGAGCACGGCCAACTGATTGCCGTGGCGCCTGGCCTGGGCGATGGCCTGCAGCAGACGCTCCTCCAGACTGCGCCGGTTGGGCAGATCCGTCAGCACGTCATGCATGGCCTGATGCAGGACCTGCGCCTCCAGCGCCTTGCGCCGGCTCAGATCGCTGAACACGGCCACGTAATTCTGCACGGCGCCTGCATCGTCCCGGATGGTGGCGATCTGCAGCCACTGCGGATACACCTCGCCGCTCTTGCGCCGGTTCCAGATCTCGCCGCTCCAGTGCCCTTCCCGCAGCAGGGCCGACCACATCAGCTCATAGAATGCCTTGTCATGCAGCCCCGAGCTCAGGATGCCGGGAGTCGCGCCCAGGATTTCGGCCGCGGTGTAGCCGGTGATGCGGGTAAAGGCCGGATTGACATGCTCGATCAAGCCCTGGGCATCGGTGATCAGAATGCCCTCGTAGAGATGCTCGAAGACCAGCGCCGTTTTGCGCAGGGCCTCCTCCTGCTGCTTCGCCTGCGTGACGTCCACCACGCAGCCGTGCTGGCGCACCACCTTGCCGGCATCGTCGAGCGCCGGGAAGACATAGTTGTCCAGCCAGCGCACACTGCCGTCGCGGTGATGGAATCGCGCCTGATAGCGGCCGGGAGAACGATCCCGCACCACCTGCTCATGGATCAGCAGCGCCGCCTGCCGATCTGCATCCAGCAGCCGGCTGAACCAGAGGTCGGGATTGCCTTCGAATTCGCCGGCATCGAAGCCGGTCAGGGCATGGGCCGCCCGGCTGATGAAGTGGATGCGCCGCAAGCCGGCGTCCGCGCTCCAGAATGCCAGCGGGGCCAGGTTGATGATCTCCGCGAACTCCTCCGCACTGCCGCTCATCCTGTCTTCCCCGCCCATTGCAGCTCCCCGCGCCCTCATGCCCGGCCGGCGCCAGGATCAGCGCATGGCCGCTTCACCGCCTGCACCGGACGTGCGGCAGTCCCGTCAGGGGACACGGCAATGCGCAACAGGGAGGCGACTCGGAAGGGTAACATCAGACTTTGTCAATTTAAGAAAATACTAACGGCTACTTTAATCTCATGAAGCAAAGGAACACAAGCGATTCAGGCCCGGCAGCCAGAGCACCGCCTCGTCGGCGACGCCTGATCCGACCGAAGGCGCCCAGGCCACCCGCGACGGCCAACCGTCCGCGTGGCGGCAGGCCGATCCACGCGCCTTTCTTGCCTTTTGGCAATGCTGGACTAATAGGACTATCAGCAAGCAAGCTGGCCGCGGCCGCTCTCAAAACAAAATCAAAAACAAAATGGATATTGAGAAAAACCTCATCCCAGACCGAAACTTGGCCGTCAGCGGCCAGCGGGAAGCCCTCCTGGCAGCCCTTTTGGAAGCCAGCGCCAGCCTGAGCAAGGAGCAGGAGGTGGGGGCGATCCTACGGTCCTTCTGCGATGCACTGGTGGCAGCCTCCCCTGAGATTCGCATGGCCTGGATCTACGTGGGCGAGCGGGACCCGGAAGTCATTCGGCCGCTCTATGTCGCCGGCCCGGCGCACACCTATGCCGCCAAGGTGGCCATCGGCCGCGATCCCCGGGCCATGCAGGGGCCGGCCCGTCGCACCCTGGCCAGCGGCCGCCCCATCACCCTGCGGGTGGCGAGCGCGCCCGAGTTCGAGCTGTGGCGGGAGGAGGCCCTTGCCCACGGCATCCGCTCGGTCGTATCCATTGCCTTTCAGGCGCGCGGCGCCGGCGAGGCCGGCGTGTTCGCCCTGGGCGCGGGCGAAGAAGATTACTTCGAGCAGCTTGGACTCGATGCCTTCCAGGCTTTTGCCCGCCTTTGCGAAGTGGCGCTGACCCAGGCCGCCGCGCACCGCCAACTGGAGCAGCTGGCCACCTCCGACCCGTTGACCGGCCTGCTCAACCGGCGCGCCCTGGAAGCGCGCATCGCCCAGGAACACGCCCGCGCGCAGCGTAGCCAGCGGCCCTACAGCCTGCTGCTCTTCGATCTCGATCGCTTCAAACTGGTCAACGACCTCTATGGCCACAGCACCGGTGATGCGGTGCTGGTGCGCGTCACCGAGGCCGCACGCGCGATTTTGCGCCAGACCGACCACCTGGGGCGCTGGGGCGGCGAGGAGTTTCTGTGCCTGATGCCGGACACGGACAGCGATGCCGCTTTGAGTGCCGCCGAACGCCTGCGGCACTTGGTCATGGAACAGCCGATCTCCTGGCAGGGGCGCCCCATTCCCATCAGCATCAGTGCCGGCCTGGTCAGCTTCCCCCTGGACGGCGACACGCCGGACGCCCTGCTCGCCAAGGTGGACGCCGCGCTCTACGAGGCCAAACGGGAAGGCCGCAACCGGGTCAGGCGCAATCGCGGCGGCGAGAACATCTTTTCACTGGCCAACCAGATGGAAATGGCGCTGCACGAGGGCCGGATACGGCCCGCCTATCAAAGTATCGTCGATCTCCAGTCCGGCCAGGTGGTGGCCGAAGAGGCCCTGGCCCGCCTGCTGGCAACGGACGGCAGCGTGCTCGAGGCCGGACGCTTCATCGACGCCGCCCATCAACTGCAGATCGTGCATCGGGTGGACCACGCCGTGATCCGCCAGGTGCTGCAACGCTGCAGCCTACAGATGCAATCCGGCATCCCGCTCGCCCATTTCGTCAACATATCCACCGATCTGCTGCGCCATGCGCATCTGGTGGAGGATTTGCTGGCCTGCGCGCAAGACCACTGCCACGCCTGCGGCGACCTGATCGGCAAGGAAAAACCGCTGGTCATCGAAATCACGGAGCGGGAGTTTCTGGAAGACACCCAGCGGGCGCGCCGCATTCTGACGCCTTTTCTGGATTTCGGCATCCGCCTGGCCATCGACGACTTCGGCAGCGGCTACTCCTCCTTCCGCTACCTGACCGACCTGCCCATTTCCTTTCTCAAGCTCGAAGGCGAACTGGTGCGGCGCGTGGCGCGGGAGGAAAAGGCCCGAATCATCATCCGGCGGATTCAGGACATCGCCTGCGATCTGGGCCTCGTGACCATCGCGGAATACGTGGAAAGCGCGGAAACGGCGGCCATGCTCCGCGACATGGGGGTGAACTGGGCGCAAGGCTACCACTTCGGGCGGCCCCGGCTGGAGACGCTGCCGTAGCAGCCGTTCAGCGCGGCACCGGCGATACCCGTGCCGCACTGCGTGAGCTAACGCAGGCCCAGCACGTCCTGCATGTCATAGAGCCCGGCGGGCTTGCCCGCCAGCCACACCGCGGCCCGCACCGCGCCGACGGCGAAGTTCATGCGGCTGGTGGCCCGATGGGTGATTTCCACCCGCTCGCCGGGGCCGGCGAACATCACCGTGTGGTCGCCGACGATGTCGCCGCCGCGCACGGTGGCGAAACCGATGGTCTTGCCGTCGCGCACCCCGGTGATGCCCTCGCGGCCGTACACGGCCACGGCGGAAAGCTCCCGGCCCAGCGCCTGCGCCACCTCCTCGCCCAGCGCCAGCGCCGTGCCCGAGGGCGCATCGATCTTATTGCGATGGTGGGCCTCGATGATCTCCACGTCGTACTCATCCCCCAAGGTCTGCGCCACCTGGCGCAGCACGCCGAACAGGGCGTTCACGCCGACGCTCATGTTCGGCGCGAAGACCACCGGAACGCCGCGGGCCGCTTCGCGGATCATGGCCTTGTGCCCGGCATCGAAGCCGGTGGTGCCGATGACCATGCCCCGGCCCGCATTGCGGCAGGCTTCCAGGTGCGCCAGGGTAGCGCTCGGCGTGGTGAACTCGACCACCACGTCCACCTGCTCCAGCACCTTGTGCAGGCTGTCCACCACCGGCACGCCCAGGGGCCCGGTACCGGCCAGGTTGCCGGCGTCGCTGCCCAGATAAGCCGCGCCCGGCCGGCCCACCGCCGCGCCGAGCGTTGCCCCGGGATGCTGTGCCACCGCCTGCAGCAGATGCCGTCCCATGCGTCCGGCCGCTCCGGTTACACCAATCTTCACCATATGGATTCTCTCTTTTTATCCGTTGAGTTTCAGGTGCCGAGAAGAAAACAGGGTGCCAAACCGAACGCCTGGCACCCTGCGCATTGCTTTCATTCGGCACGCGGGATTCAGCACCGACTCAGAATCCCATTTTCTCCATGAAATCCTTGACCTTGCTGCTCCAGCTGCTGCCTTCGGGCGTCTGGCTGCCGTGGGCCTGGCCCTCGGTCTCGAAGGCCTCCAGGAGCTCGCGCTGGCGCTCGGTCAGGTTGACGGGCACCTCCACCTTCATGCGGCACAGCAGGTCGCCCGGCATCTGGCTGCGCACCCCCTTGACGCCCTTGCCGCGCAAGCGGAAGACCTGTCCCGACTGGGTGCCGTGGGGAATCCTGAGCTTGGCGCGCCCGGACAGGGTCGGCACTTCCAGCTCGCCGCCCAGGGCGGCGCGGGTGAAGCTGATGGGCACCTCGCAGGCCAGGTTGTCGCCCTCGCGCTGGAAGATGGGATGCGGCTTGATGCGGATCTGCACGTAGAGATCGCCCGCCGGCCCGCCGCGCTCGCCAGGCTCGCCTTCGCCCGACAGCCGGATGCGGTCGCCGGTGTCGACACCCGCGGGGATCTTGACGGAAAGGGTCTTCTCCATGCTCACCCGGCCTCTGCCGTGGCACTTGTTGCACAGGGATTTGATGATGCTGCCCGCGCCGCCGCAGCTGGGGCAGGTGCGGGTCACGGAGAAGAAGCCCTGGCTGGCGCGCACCTGACCCATGCCGCCGCAGGTGTAGCAGGTTTCCGGCTGGGTGCCGGGCTTGGCGCCGCTGCCGTTGCAGACATCGCAGACCTCCGAGGCGGGCACGCGGATCTTCACCTCGGTGCCGAGGGCCGCCTCTTCCAGGCTGAGTTCGAGGTTATAGCGCAGATCGGCGCCCCGGTAGGACTGGGCGCCGCCAAAGCCGCGCCCGAAGGCATCCCCGAAGATGTCGTTGAAGATGTCGCCCAGGCCGCCGAAACCACCGAAGCCGCCGCCGAAGCCGCCTTCGCCGGCCCCGACGCCCGCATGGCCGAACTGGTCGTAGGCAGCGCGCTTCTGCGAATCGCACAGCACTTCGTAGGCCTCGGAGATTTCCTTGAAGCGCTCCTCCGCCTCGTGGTCATCCGGGTTGCGGTCGGGATGATATTTCATCGCCAGCCGCCGGTAAGCCTTCTTCAGCTCGGCTTCCGATGCATTGCGGCTGACGCCCAGAACTTCGTAGTAATCCCGTTTTGCCATATTTCCGTATCCATGCCCCGGTTCACGCCGGGTACTGCGCCATGTCTTGACAGCAAAGCGGGACGGGGGCGCAGGCCCCGCGTCCCGATGCTGCCGGGCTCGCGACCGCGAGGCCGTTACTTCTTGTCGTCCATTTCCTCGAACTCGGCCTCGACCACGTCCTCGTCACCCCCGGCCTTGGCCCCGCCCTGCTGGGCTCCGGCACCAGCCGCGCCGGCGGACTGCGCCCCCTGCTCGGCCAGGCGCTGGGAGGCGGCGGCCAGGGCGGCAACCGCGCTGCGGATGGCCTCCAGATCGTCGCCCTTGACGGCGGCTTCCACCTTCTGGATCTCCGCCTCCACCCGGGACTTGTCGTCGGCCGCCAGCTTGTCGCCCTGATCCGTCAAGGTCTTACGCGTGGCGTGAATCAGCGCGTCCGCCTCGTTGCGGGCGTCCACCAGCTCGCGCGCCTTCTTGTCCTCGGCGGCATGGGCCTCGGCGTCCTTGACCATGCGCTGGATCTCCTCCTCGGTCAGGCCGGAGCTGGGCGTGATCTTGATGGACTGCTCCTTGTTGGTCTGCTTGTCCTTGGCGGACACGTGCAGGATGCCGTTGGCGTCGATGTCGAAGGTCACCTCGATCTGGGGCATGCCGCGCGGCGCCGGCGGAATGTCGGCAAGATCGAAGCGCGCCAGCGACTTGTTGTCGCGGGCCATTTCACGCTCGCCCTGCAGCACGTGCACCGTCACCGCCGACTGGTTGTCCTCGGCCGTGGAGAAGACCTGGGACTTGCGCGTCGGGATCGTGGTGTTCTTCTCGATGAGCTTGGTCATCACGCCGCCCAAGGTCTCGATGCCCAGCGACAGCGGCGTGACGTCCATGAGCAGCACGTCCTTGACCTGGCCGGACAACACGCCGCCCTGGATGGCCGCACCAATGGCCACCGCCTCGTCCGGATTGACGTCCTTGCGTGGTTCCTTGCCGAAGAAGTCCTTGACCGCGTCCTGCACCTTGGGCATGCGGGTCTGGCCGCCCACCAGGATCACATCGGTGATCTGGCCGGTGGACAGCTCGGCGTCCTTCAGGGCGGTACGGCAGGGCCCCAGGCTGCGCTCGATGAGCTCCTCCACCAGGGATTCCAGCTTGGCCCGGGTCAGCTTGATGTTCAGGTGCTTGGGCCCGCTGGCATCCGCCGTGATGAAGGGCAGGTTCACCTCGGTCTGCTGGCTGGAGGACAGCTCGATCTTGGCCTTCTCGGCCGCTTCCTTCAGGCGCTGCAGGGCCAGGCGGTCACTGCGCAGGTCGATGCCGCTGTCCTTCTTGAACTCGTCGGCCAGATAGTTGATCAGCCGGCTGTCGAAGTCGCCGCCGCCGAGGAAGGTGTCGCCGTTGGTGGACAGCACCTCGAACTGATGCTCGCCGTCCACGTTGGCGATCTCGATGATGGAGATGTCGAAGGTGCCGCCGCCCAGGTCGTAGACGGCGATCTTGCTGTCGTCGGGACGCTTGTCCTCGCCGAAGGCCAGGGCCGCCGCCGTGGGCTCGTTGATGATGCGCTTGACCTCCAGCCCGGCGATGCGGCCGGCGTCCTTGGTGGCCTGGCGCTGGGCGTCATTGAAGTAGGCCGGCACCGTGATGACCGCTTCCGTCACCGGTTCGCCCAGGTAGTCCTCGGCGGACTTCTTCATCTTCTTGAGGATCATGGCGGAGATTTCCTGGGGCGAGTACTTCTTGCCCCGCACCTCCACCCAGGCGTCGCCGTTGTCGGCCTTGACGATCTTGTAGGACACATGCTTCATGTCCTTCTGCACTTCCGGATCGTCGAACTTGCGGCCGATCAGGCGCTTGACTTCGTAGACGGTGTTTTCCGGATTGGTCACCGCCTGGCGCTTGGCGGCGTCGCCGACCAGGATCTCGCCGTCCTCGGTGAAGGCCACCACCGAGGGGGTGGTGCGCTTGCCTTCGCTGTTCTCGATGACCTTGGCCTTGTCGCCTTCCATGGCGGCGACGCAGGAGTTGGTGGTACCCAGGTCAATGCCGATTACCTTTCCCATATCTTACGCTCCTTGAATTTTGAATTATGATGTTTTCAGACCAGAGACATGATCAGGCCGAGGCACCGGCCGCCTTGGATACGGATACCAGCGCCGGACGCAGCAGGCGGTCGCTCAGCAGATAACCCTTCTGGTGCACCTGCAGGACGCGGTTGGGCTCGCCTTCGCTTTCCACCGCGGCGATGGCCTGGTGGTGGTTGGGATCGAAGCGCTGCTCCAGCGGGTCCAGCACCTGGATGCCGAACTTGTCGAAGACCTGATTCAGCATGTTCAGGGTCATCTCCACGCCCTGGCGCAACTGGGCCACGCCCTCCGCGCCGCCCGCCTCGACGGCCAGCGCCATTTCCAGGCTGTCCTTCACCGGCAGCAGCTCGCGTGCGAAGCGTTCGACGGCGTACTTGTGGGCGTCCTCCAGCTGCCGCTGGCTGCGCTTTTGAAAATTGTCCAGCTCCGCGCGGGCCCGCAGGTACAGCTCCCAGTTCTCCTGGGCCTTGGCCGCCCAATCGGTCGAGGCGCCCTCCGCGGCTCCGGCTGCGCCAGCCGTCTCGGCAGCCTGCGGCTCCGGGGACTGGGCATCCGCCGGTGTCTGGCTTTCTTCCTGGCCTGGTGCATGCTTTGCGTCTGTCATAATTTTCCTTGCCCGTGGTTGAAAATGACTCGGTCTATCACTGTTTCAGTAGATGGGGAAAGGCCCCTTGCTTTTCAAGGGTTCAGCGCAGCGACAACACGCCGGACAGAATCTGCGCCGTGCAGTCCACCAGCGGAATGATGTCCTGGTAGGGCATGCGCGTCGGCCCGATCACGCCCAGCACCCCTAGGATCTGGCCGTCCACCTGGTAGGGTGCCGTGATCATGCTGCACTGGCTGAGCGGCGCGTAGCCGGACTCCTCGCCGATGAAGATGCGGATGCCGTCCGCGCGCGTGCACTCGTCCAGCAGATGGACCAGGTCGCGCTTCTGCCGGAACACCTCCAGCAGCTCCCGCAATTGCTGGAGATTGGCCAGATCCGAGCTGTCCAGCAGGTTGAATTCGCCGTCGATGACCACTTCCTCGTCGCGCAGATGCAGCACTTCGCGCCCCATTTCCATGGCGCTGCGCAGGATCTGGTCCATCTGGCTGCGGGTCTGGCTCAACTCCTCCTGCAGGCGCTGGGCCACCGTGCTCAGGGGCAGGCCGGCGAAGAGCTCGTTGAAGTAATTGGCCGCCCGCGCCAGCTCGTTGGGCGGCATGGGCCGCTCGGTCTGGATGATGCGGTTTTCCACCTGGCCGCTCTGGGTGACCAGCACCACCAGCACCCGCCGGTCGTTGAGGGCGACGAAGTCGATCTGGCGGAAAGCACTTTGCGAAATCTTCGGCACCCGCACGAAACCGGCCATGTGCGTCATATTGGAGAGCAGTTGCGAAGCGGTCTGGGCCACCAGGTCCGGAGCCACCGGGCCGGCACCCAACTGGCGCAGCAGGCGCTGGGTGGATTCCTCGGTCAGCGGCCGGACCTGCAGCAGCATGTCCACGAAGAAGCGAAAGCCGCGGCTGGTGGGCACCCGGCCGGCGGAGGTGTGCGGCGACGCCACCAGGCCGATCTCCTCCAGATCCGCCATGACGTTGCGCACCGTGGCGGCGCTGAGCTGCAGCCCCGCGTCGCGGGCCAGCTGCCGGCTGCCCACCGGCTGCCCCTCCACGATATAGCGCTCGACCAGGGTCTTGAGCAGGTGCTTGGCTCGCTCGTCGACCAGCGCCACGTCCTTCGAAGCCGCGATTGGAGAAACGCCCCGTTCCATACCGCTTTAGCACTCCACGAGTTAGAGTGCTAAAAGCTAGCAAGGGGGCGGCCCCAGTGTCAAGAAAGCCTGATCCAGCCTTCGTCCATCCTCCGGGCGGCAGTCCCCTGGAAGCACCCGTCCGCGCCTCGTCTTGGATTAATTCGCGACCCGTGCTAGCTTTCCCGCTATGGGCACCCAATTCCAAAAAATCGGCCTGCTGGGCAAGTACCAGGACCCCTCCACCGGCCCCTGCCTGCTGAAGCTGGCGCAACTGGTGCACCAGCTGGGCCTGGAGCTCTTCGTCGAGGCCGAAAGCGCCGTGCACATGGGCGGCAGCGCCCTCCCCCATGCCGTGACCACGCTGGAGGAGATCGGCCAGCACTGCGACCTGGCCATCGTGCTGGGCGGCGACGGCACCCTGCTGGGCGCGGCCCGCAGCCTGTGCCTCTACGGCGTCCCCCTGCTCGGCGTCAACCTGGGCCGCCTGGGCTTCCTGGCGGACGTTTCCCTGGAACAGATGGAGCACGCCCTGCCGGCCATCCTCGCCGGCGACTACGTGCTCGACCGCCGCACCCTGCTGCTGGGCAGCATCTGGCGCGACGGCGGCTACGTGCTGCACCAGGCCCCGGCCCTGAACGATGTGGTCGTCCATAAGGGCAACTTCGCCCGCATGATCGAATTCGACACCTACATCAACGGCGACTTCGTCTACACCCTGCGCTCGGACGGCCTGATCGTGTCCACGCCCACCGGCTCCACCGCCTACGCCCTGTCCGCCGGCGGCCCCATCCTCGAACCGAGCCTGGAGGCCATGCTGCTCGTGCCCATCTGTCCGCACACCCTGAGCAACCGGCCGCTGGTGGTCTCCGACCAGGCCACTCTGCGCATCTGCATCAACGACACCCGCAACAACCCGGCGCAGGTCAGCTTCGACGGCCACAAAACCTACAACCTGCACAACGCCGACGAAATCCACATCAGCCGCGCGGCGTGCGCCGCCACGCTCATCCATCCCAAGGGGGGGAGCCATTACCAGGTGCTGCGCCAGAAACTGCACTGGGCGGAACACCTGGGAGATGCCTAGCCATCCATGCTCAGCCACATCAGCATTCGTGATTTTGCCATCATCGACAGCCTCGACCTGGACCTGGACAGCGGCCTGACGGTGCTCACCGGCGAGACCGGCGCCGGCAAGTCCATCGTCGTCGATGCCCTGTCCGTGGTCCTCGGCGAACGCGCCGATCCGGGCATGATCCGCCACGGCGCCGAGCAGGCGGACATCGCCGCGGACTTCCAGCTGGCCGACGCGCACCCGGCCCTGGCCCTGCTGGAGGAGCTGGCCGTCGCGGACGAGGGCAACTGCCTCTTGCGCCGCATCGTCAGCCGCGGCGGCCGTTCCCGCGCCTTCATCAACGGCCGCCCGGTCCCCTTGCAGCAGCTCAAGCAGGTGGGCGATCTGGTCGCCGACATCTACGGACAGCATGCCCACCAGAGCCTGCTGCAAGCCGACGTGCAGCGCGAGCTCCTGGACGCCTATGCCGGCAATCAGCCGCTGCTGGCCACCCTCAGGCAGCAGTTCCGCGACTGGCAGGCCAAGCGCGAGGCCTTGCAGCAGCTGCGCCACAGCCAGCAGGAGCGCGATGCGCGCCTGGAGCTGATCCGCTTTCAGCTGGAGGAGCTGGAGCAGGCCGATCCCAAGCCGGGCGAACTGGAGGCGCTGGAGCAGGAACGGCTGCGCCTGGCCGCCGCCCACCAGCTGGAGAGCACCGCCAGCCGGGGACTGGAACAGCTTTACGAAGGCGAAGGCGCGGTCAGCGACACGCTCGGCGCCTTGAGCCGGCAGCTCACGGAACTGAGCGGGGTGGATGTCCGCCTGGAGGGCATCGCCAGCCTGGTGGACGGCGCCCTGATTCAGGTGGATGAGGCGGCGGCGGCGCTGCGCAACTACCTGGGCCACCTGGAATCCGATCCCGGCCGCCTGGATGCCGTCAACGATCGCCTGGACCAGCTGCAGCGGCTGCTGCGCAAGCATCACTGCGACTACCCCGCCCTGCTGGCCCGGCGCGCGGCCCTGGCCGAAGAGCGCGACCAGCTGGAGCACCTCGGCGAAAACCTGCAGGCGGCGGCCGCGGCGCTGGCGGCCAGCGCCGCCACCTACCGGGAGACGGCACGTCAGCTGAGCGCGGCGCGCGAGGCCGCCGCCCGCACCCTGAGCGAGGCGGTCACGGCGCAGATGCAGCAATTGGGCATGCCGCAGGGCCGCTTTCAGGTGCAGGTCGAAAGCCGGGATGCCGCCGACGAGACTGCTTTCCGCCAGCACGGCCTGGATCAGATTGCTTTCCTGGTCAACACCAACCCCGGCCAGCCGGCGCGGGAGCTGGCCAAGGTGGCCTCCGGCGGCGAGCTGTCGCGCATCAGCCTGGGCATCCAGGTGGTGCTGGCGGGCCAGGGCGTGGTGGGCACCCTGGTCTTCGACGAGGTGGACGTGGGCGTCGGCGGCGCGGTGGCCGAGATCGTCGGGCGCCAGCTGCGCCAGCTGGGCACCCGCAAGCAGATCTTCTGCGTGACCCACCTGCCCCAGGTGGCTGCCCAGGGCCATCATCACCTGCGCGTCACCAAGCGCAGCGCCGGGGATCAGACCCTCAGCACCCTGGTGCCCCTGGCCCCCGACGCGCGCAAGGAAGAGCTGGCGCGCATGCTGGGCGGCGTGCAGATCACCGAGCAGACCCGGGCGGTGGCCGAGGAGATGCTGATGCTGGCGGAAAGCGGCGAGGAGCGCTAGCGCCACGACGGCGCTTGTGGGGATGAGAACAGGTCAGGTCTGCGCGGGCCAACCCGCGCCTGCGGGCTTTGCATTTCAACGCAGGCCGGCGCACAGCCGCGGTCAGCCGGCAACGGTGCCGAGAACGGTGCTATCCGGGGTACGCGGGAACCGGCTTCAGGAGATGCTGTCCGCCGGCGCCGTTTCCGCCGCGCCGGTCATGGAGCAGACTCCCCGCTCGCGCATGCCGCGGCAGGTGCCGTAGAGATACAGGCTGTGCTCGTTGATGCTGAAGTCATGGTTGGCAGCGACTTCCCGCTGCCGCTCCTCGATGGCCGGATCGTAGAATTCGATCACCTTGCCGCACGCCGTGCAGACCATGTGATCGTGGTGTCCACCCTCGTCCAGCTCGAAGATGGAGCGGTCGCCCTCGAAGTGGTGGCGCTTCACCAGGCCCGCCGCCTCGAACTGGGTCAGCACCCGGTAGACCGTCGCCAGCCCCACCTCCTCGCCGGCATCCAGCAGCTGACGGTATACTTCCTCGGCGGTGAGATGGCGCGTCTGGCTGTTTTCCAGGATGCGCAGGATCTTCAGGCGCGGCAGCGTAGCCTTCAGCCCCGCCTTCTTCAAATCTTCACTATCCAGTCTCTGCATGGGACAATCCTCGTCGTTTCGTTTAGGATAGACCGTCTTTTTACGGGCATTGTACTGGATTTGGGCCGAAGGATAATAATTCTTGTTATGAAAACAACCGTGCGCGCGCTTTCTTTCGCTCTGATTCCCGCTCTGGGCCTTGCCGTGGCGGGCTGCAATCTCTACCGGGTGGATGTGCAGCAGGGCAACGTCATTCAGCAACAGCAGGTCGAGCAGCTCAAGCCCGGCATGGATCGCGGGCAGGTGCAGGAATTGCTCGGCACACCGCTCGTCACCGACCCCTTCCACCCCGAACGCTGGGACTACGTCTACAGCTTCAAGCCGTCCTACGGCAAGCGCGAGCAACGCCGCATCACCGTGATCTTCGACGCCAGCGGCAAGCTGCTGCGGGTGGAAGGGGATGTGAAGCCGGCGGCCGCGCCGCGCTAGGCCGCGCCGCGCCTCATTCGCCGTCTTCCGCCTTGGCCGCCTTGCCCGCCTTGGCGCGCTCCGCCCGCACCTGCTTTGGATCGGCGATGAGCGGACGGTAGATTTCGACGCGCTCGCCCGCGCGCAGCACACGGTCCATCTTGGTCAGCTTGCCGAACACGCCGACCTTGAGCTGCTCGAAGACGAGCCGCGGACACTGCTCGAGGATGCCGGAGCGCTGGATCGCCTCGCCCACGGTCGCCCCCTCCGGCACCTCGATTTCCAGCAGCCACTGCTGGGCCGGCTCGGCGTAGGCCACTTCCACTTTCATGGCGTCAAATCTCGGTGGGGATCTGATCGGCGGCCACCCGGTCCTGGCCGTAAATGGCCCGCGCGCGGCCTTGGAAGGCGTTGACCATGGTCTCGGTGGCGTGCTTGAAAATGGGCCCCAGCAGGAGCTCCAGGAGCCGGCTGGAAAAATCGAACTGCAGATCCAGGCTGACGCGGGTGCCGCCGCGCACCGGCTCGAAGCGCCACAGCCCTTCCAGCATGCGGAAGGGGCCGTTGACCAGGCGGATCTCGATCATCTTGTTGCGCTGATGAAGGTTGCGCGTGGTGAACGCCTTGCTCAGGCCACCCTGCGCGAAACTGAGCTCGGCCAGCACCTCGTCGCCCTTGCGGCTGAGGATGCGGGCACGGCTGACCCAGGGCAAAAAGGCCGGATAGGAAGGAATGTCTTCGACCATAGAGAACACCTGCGCGGGCGTATAGGGCAGAACGGCCGTTTTTTGGACTTTGTGCATGCATTCTCCTTAACGTCTGTAGCGGGCCAGGGCGCTCTTCTGCAGCACCCGGTCCACGATGCCGAGCCCGTTTTCCAGCACGCGCTGCCAGCGGGGGCGCGCCAGCCAGCTGGCGAGGGTGATCTCCTGGGATTGCTGGAACTCCCGGGACAGGAGGGTGACCAGCAGATTCACCAGGGGCCGGCCGCGGCACTCCAGGTTGAGTTCGCGGTTGAACCAGTGGCTGAGCAGGTCCAGGTTGGCCGAACCCACGGTCGCCCAGCGCCCGTCCACCACCGTGCACTTGCTGTGCAGAAAGGCGGGGGAATATTCGAATATTCGCACCCCGGCCGCCAGCATCCTATGATAATACCTTCGCACCCCATGGCGTAAGATGGGATGGTCGGTCAAGGGGCCGGGCAGCAGGATGCGCACGTCCACCCCGCGGTGGGCGGCCTGATACAGGGCGCGCCGCACCCAGAAATCCGGATTGAAGTAGGGCGTGGCGATCCAGACATGGGTGCGCGCCGCGCGGATGGCCGCCAGCAGGCGCTCGTGAATGGTGTTGCGCCCGGGCGGCGAATTCAGCAGCAGGCGCCCCTTGCCGAGCACCGGCGCCGCCGCGCCGCCAGGCATGGCCGCCCGCAACGGCAGGAGCGGCACCCGGTGCGTGCTGCCGAAGGCCATGCGCATTTGCGTGGCCAGCGGGCCGCCGAAGCACACCATGAGCTCCCGGTAAGGCTGGCCGGTCCATGCCCCGGTCAGCCAGGCATCGGCGATGGCGAAGCCGCCGAGGGCGGCGAAGCGGCCGTCCACCACCAGAATGCGGCGATGGGTCCGGCGCATGGTCTGGCGCAGGTTCAGGTAATCGAGCCGGTGATACCAGACCAGATGCGCGCCGGCCTGGCGCAAGCGCTGGACCCAGGCCCGCGGAAAGGCCATGCAGCCGATGGCGTCCAGGGTCAGGTGCACCCGCACCCCCGCCTCCGCCTTCGCCACCAGGATGTCCAGCACGCGCGCGGGCCAGTCTCCCGCCTCGAAGATGTAGATCTCCAGCAGGATCTCCTCGCGCGCATTCAGGAGGCAGGTGTCGATGGCTTCCGCAATGGTGGCCATTTCCGTGTACAGCCGGAAATCCTGCAACTCATGCCATTGTCCGCGCGAGCCCTTGGCCATTCCTCCCCCGATCCGTGAAAGGCGCTAGGCATTCCCTGCCCGAGTCCTCTACAATGATTCCACTAAAACAAAGCATCCGCCCGTTTCCATTAGGACCGCTGTCCATGAGCCAATCCACCATCGCCCTCAACCGCCAGGCCGGCTTCGAGTACTTCATCGAAGAACGCTTCGAAGCAGGCATCGTGCTGGAAGGGTGGGAAGTCAAATCGCTGCGGGCCGGCCGGGTCAACCTGAAGGAAAGCTACGTCCTGATCAAGGACGCCGAGCTGTGGCTTTTCGGCGCGCACATCTCCCCCCTGCCCACCGCCAGCACCCACATCAAGCCCGACCCCTTGCGCACGCGCAAGCTGCTCCTGCACAAGCAGCAGATCAACCGCCTCATCGGCCAGGTGGAGCGCAAGGGCTACACCCTGGTGCCCACGGCCATGTACTGGAAGAACGGCCGCGCCAAGCTGGAGATCGCCCTGGCGCGCGGCAAGCAGCTGCACGACAAGCGCGCATCCATCAAGGAACGCGAATGGGAGCGCGACAAGGCCCGCATTCTGAAAGGGGGCCGTTAGCCGCAAGGGTGCTGTTGCGGCGCCGTGCGCCGTCATGCCCGCCGAGTCTCGTGCCCAGCTGCCGGAAACCATAACACATGAACAAAACCTTTCTCCAGCACAGCTTCCTGCTCTTCGTCCTGGCCCTGCTGCTGCTCGGCATCGGCGCCGGCGACAGCTCCCTGTGGGACATCGACGAGCCCAACAATGCCCAGGCCCTTAAGGAAATGACGAGCCGCGGCGATTACGCCCTGCCCACCTTCAACGGCGAGCTGCGGCCCGACAAGCCGATCCTCAACTATTGGGTGATGGCGGGCATGACCCGGCTCTTCGGCTTCAACGAATGGGGCCTGCGCGCGGGGGCGGTGCTGTTCGGGGCGCTGCTGGTGCTGCTCATGGCGGTGCAGGCCCGGCGCCTCTTCGACGCGCAGACGGGCCTGATGGCGGCGCTGCTGGGTGCGACCGCGCTGCACAGCCAGGTGATCTTCCGCGCCGCCGTGCCCGACCCCCTGCTGATCTTCTTCGTCGCCCTGGGCCTGCTCAGCTGGCTCGCGGGCTACCTGAACCCGGCCAGCCGGCGCCGGGACTATCTCCTGAGCTACGCCGCCCTGGCCCTGGCGGTGCTGGCCAAGGGGCCCATCGGCGTGCTGCTGCCCGGTCTCATCATCCTGCTCTTCCTGGCTTGGCGCCGGGATCTGCCGCACCTGTGGCGCGAGGGCCGGCTGGGGCTCGGCATCCCGCTCTTTCTGCTCATCGCCGTGCCGTGGTACGTATGGGCCTGGTGGGCCAGCGAAGGGGAATGGCTGCGCCAGTTCCTCGGCGCCCACAACGTGGACCGCTTCCTCGATCCCATGGAGGGACACCGCGGCCCCCTCCTCTACTACCTGGCCACCATCCCCGTGGCCCTGCTGCCCTGGTCCGTGCTGCTGCCCCAGGCCCTGGCGGCCCCCTGGCGCCGCTTCGGCGCCCGCCTGGCGCAACAGGCGCCGGCGCAGGCCTTTCTCATGGTCTGGGCGCTGACCTGGATCGCCTTCTTCAGCCTGGCGGCCACCAAGCTGCCCAACTACGTGTGGCCGGCTTACCCGCCGCTCTTCATCCTCATCGCCCTGCGCCTGGTGCAGGCCCTGCGGGGCGAGCTGCCCCTGCGGCGCGGCGGCGCCCTGCTGTCCATGGCGGTCCTGCTCGCGGCGGGCATCGCCCTGATCGTCGCCGGCCAGGTCCAGATCCCCAAAGCGGTGCCGGAACTGCCGGCCCTGGGCGTGCTCGGCCTGCCCTACGCGGCGGCCGGCTTGCTGGGCCTCGCCTTCCTGTGGCGGCAGCGTCTGGCCCCGGCCGTCGCCGGCCTGAGCGCGGCGGCGGCGGCCCTGACCTTCGTGCTGGTGGCCTGGGCCCTGCCGCACCTGGAGGAAGCCAAGCCGTCGCGCAGCTTCGGCCAGCTCATCCAGGGCCTGCAGGGCGAGGCGCCCTACACACTGGCGGCCTGGCGCTGGTTCCAGCCCTCCCTGCTCTTCTACGGCGGGCGCGGCGAGCAGCAGATCCATCGCCTGACGGACTTGCAGGAACTGAAGCGTCTGCTGGCGATGGGCCGGCCCGTGTACCTGGCCCTGCCGCAGGCCGAACTGCCGGCCTTGTCGAGGGTGCTGGGCGGCCGGGCGCGGGCCTATCTGCTCATGGAAAAACGGGATCTCTACAGCGGGAAGGTGGTGGCGCTGGTGCGCATCGAGCCCCGGCACCCCTGAGGCGGGGCGGGCCCGCCGGCCCTCAGAGGGGGCAGTGGGTCATTTCCTCGTAGGCGCAGCACTGGTCGCGCCCGCCCTCCTTGGCGGCATAGAGCGCCAGATCGGCGTTGTGCAGCAGGCGCTCCAGATCGGTCTCGCCGTTCAGGTACTCCAGCGAGGTACGGCAAGCCAGGCCCAGGCTGATGGTGATGCGGACGAGCTCGCCCTTGCCGGTGCGGCAAGGCAGGCGCCGCACGCCGTCGAGCAGCATCTGCGCCACCCGCCGGGCGCCGCTGCAGTCGGTGCCGGGCAGGGCCAGCGCGAACTCCTCGCCGCCGAAGCGGGACAGGATGTCCGTTTCGCGCACGGAGGCGCGCAGGAAATCGCTGATGCAGCGCAGCACCTCGTCGCCGGTGGAATGCCCGTAGCGGTCGTTGATGCGCTTGAAGTGGTCCACGTCCAGCATGATCAGCGAGAACGGGGCGTCGTTGCGGGTATCGCGCGCCAGGGCCAGCTTGGCTTCCTGGAAGAAGAAGCGGCGGTTGTAGAGCTGGGTCAGCTCGTCCACGAAGGACAACTGCTCGTATTTTTTCTTCAGTTCCAGGGTTTCCTGCATGAGGGCGTCCATGGCGGCCACGCGCTGGTCCACCTCCTCGTGCATGTGGCGGACCAGGCGATTGGTTACGATGGCTTGGGCCAGGAAATTGGCGAAGATGGCGCCCAGGCGCTCGTGGGCGGGGGTGAAGAAATCGGCGCGGGCGTGATACAGGAAGATCGCCCCCAGCAGCCCCTGATCGCCGCCCAGGGGCAGCATCAGGGCCGACCCGCCCGGCTGGTCCCCGGCGGACAGGGGCGTGCGCCGGACCACGGATTGCGCCTGCACCATCTCCGCGGACAGCTTCCTGAAGCATTTCCAGAACGGGGTCTTCTTCAGGGGGATTTCCACCTGCTGGTGCTCGGGACTCCAGGCCAGCGTCAGCGCCTCCCGCCACAGCCGGTCCTCCAGGAACTGCACGCTGACCACGTCCACGCCGAGATAATCGATCCACAAGCCCAGGGCTTGGACCAGCAGCTGCGGCCCCTCCAAGCGATAGGCATTCAGCTCGGACAGAGCCCGCAGGACGGACAACCCGTCCACCTGATCGATCCGGTCCTCCAGCCACTGCAAGCCGGACGCCGTCACGGCTCCGCCCCACTCATGGCCGCCGCCATCAGGCGCAGCCCTTCCTGCTCCTGTCGCAACCCGGACAACACGCCGCCGACCCGCTCGGCATCCAGACCCAGCTCCGGCCATCTCGATGTGCTGTGCTCATGGAACTGCATCGTCGTCTCTCCCTGCTCCAAGGCTTCGTGCAAGAGGCACGCGGCATGCACGACGGATACCAGCTTGCCGTGATGGCCGTCGTAGTCCGGATCGTGGTAGTGGCCAATCACCGAAATCACCTCTTCGGGCAAATGCCATTTCCTGGCCAGCAGCACGCCCGTGCTCTGGTGCGACATGCCGAAGCGCGCCTCCTCCAGCGATGCCAGGGAAGCACCCTGCCGCGCCGCGACCTCCAGCAGCACCTGGTCCATTTCCTCGGGCGCCAGGTGGGCCAAGGCGGCAATGCCGAGCTGATGCAGCAAGCCGCCCAGATAGGCCTGGGCCGCGCCCTCGGCATTCGCCGCATTTTTCGGGCGCCTGCCCAGCGCCTTGCCGGCACAGGGGCGCGCTGCGCCCGCCAGCAGGGCGGCGGCCTTGGCCACGGTGACCGCGCGCAGCCAGAACGCCTCGGGGCGAAACGCCCGGCCGGCACGCAGGCGGAAGCTCTGCGCCATCAGCAGCGACAGCGCCAGATCCTTCACCAGCTTCAGCCCCAAGGCCTTGATGATGGCGGCGCGGATGGTAAAAATCCTGCCCTGATTGCCGTAATAGGCGGAGTTGGCCAGTCCGACAAGCGCGCCGCCAGCCCCGGCTCCAGCGCCACGGCACGCTCCACGGCCTCGATGTCCGCCTCCTCGTCCGCGAACACCCGCAAAATCGCCGGTGCCGCGGCGGGCAGCGGGGGCAAAAAGCGCAATTCCTGGATCTGGGCACGAAGGCAGCCGGCAGCCGTATTCATATGCGTACTCCGCTGAGCTCGTCGGTAGGTGCTGGGCTCTGAGGGGGGAACTATGTTATGGTTTGTTTGTCTATTGAGTTTGCAAGATAAGCATAGTACAAATTACGGATGAATCAATGGCGCTGCGGCGCCCAGGTTTACCACGGGGGCGATCGGCTTCGACGGAGATCGCGACACCTTCGGGGCATGCAGAGCTGCGATTAAGCTCTTAAAACCAATCGCAAACACGTATAACTGCCAACGACAGCGACTACGCCCTGGCCGCTTAATGCAGCCAGCCCTCCACCCAGGCCTGCCTGTGGGCTTGGGAGCCGGCAACGGTAATCCCGGCAACGGGATTTGGGGGGTCGACCTACACGGGATCGCGGTGCGGCACGTCTGGGGCCAATCCGCTAAACCAACCAGACTCGCCTGCTCGGTATCCTGTCAGTCGGAGACCCTGCAGGTCAAATCGTAGACTGACTACGCATGTAGAACCGGACGGTAGAGGGTTTGCGGACGCGGGTTCGATTCCCGCCGCCTCCACCAATATATAAAGGTCAACCGTTCTCGGTTGGCCTTTTTTCTTGCGCGCTCCCGCGTGTTCGCGGGGACTCCTGCGGATTCCTGCGGACTTC